>NZ_JBEXSD010000010.1:0-107589 GCF_040613495.1 Nocardioides sp. NPDC006273
GGGGTCGAGCGAGAAGTGGTTGCGGATCAACAACACCCAGGAGTGGTACGACCAGTACAGCGACCGCTACCAGGAGGACGTGCTTCGGTTCTTCGTAGACCGGCGCAATCCGGACCACGCCGTGCGCCGGCAGGGTCGCGCCCACGAGCGAGACCACCTCGCCGTCGACCTCCCACAGCAGCAGGAACTCCTCGATCCGGCGCCGCACCTCGTCCTCGCTCACGGCGGCGTGCTCGTGGGCGTAGTCCTCGTTCTCGGACTGTTCGCGGGCCGCACGCCCGAAGTCGCTCAGCCACTTCCGGCACAGCTCGAGATCGTCGTACGCCGCCGGGCGGGCGTGCCCGGGCACGCCCAAGGGCATCACCAGCGAGCCGAGCTCGTGCAGGCGCGACGCCATCGCGACGCTCACCCGTCCGCCGGTGAGCCGGACGGTCTCCTCCGCCACCGTTCGGGCGGCGGGTAGCGCCCCGTTGGCCCCACCGGCGTACTCGCCCCTCTCGTGCAGCGCCCGCGCCAGCTCGAGGGCCGCCGAGTCGGGCATCGGGCAGACGTAGAGCGGATACGGCTCGAAGGCGGCCGTCCGCATCGCCGCCCCCACGACCCGGCCATCCTTTCGGGCGACCGCGAACCAGCGGTACGGCCCCTCCTGCTCGACCCGGGTCGCCTTCTCGGCGTTGGTGGCGAGCACGTTGGCGGTCACCGGCTCCCCGGCGAGGTAGTCCCGCGCGACGTCGAGGAACTCGGCTGGATCGGTGAAGAACTCGATGGTGCCCATGCACCGAAGCATGGCGAGCGCGCAACGCCGGTCTCAACCGGTTTCGCGCCAGCAACCGCACGCCCATAGGATTTGGTCCCATGACTGAAACCACGCCCACGCAGATCGCACCGGAGACGACTACGCCCGCTGAGCAGCGCGTAGTCGCCGTACCGGACAAGCCGGTCCTCGAGGGCCTGGAGGCCAAGTGGGCCGAGCGGTGGAAGAACGACAAGACGTACGCCTTCGACCGGACCCAGCCACGCGAGAACGTCTACTCGATCGACACGCCGCCGCCGACCGTCTCCGGCAGCCTGCACGTCGGCCACGTGTTCTCCTACACCCACCCCGACCTGATCGCCCGCTTCCAGCGGATGAACGGGAAGTCGGTCTTCTACCCGATCGGCTGGGACGACAACGGTCTGCCGACCGAGCGTCGGGTGCAGAACTACTTCGGCGTCCGCTGCGACCCGAGCCTCCCTTACGACCCCGATTTCACCCCGCCCGAGAAGCCGGACCCGAAGCGCCAGATCTCCATCAGCCGCCCCAACTTCGTCGAGCTGTGCAACCAGCTCGTCGTCGAGGACGAGAAGGTCTTCGAGGACCTGTGGCGCACGCTGGGTCTCTCCTTCGACTGGGACCAGCAGTACACGACCATCGGCAAGGTCTCCCAGACCGCCTCGCAGAAGGCGTTCCTGCGCAACCTCGCCCGCGGCGAGGCCTATCTGCAGGAGGCGCCGACCCTGTGGGACGTCACCTTCCAGACCGCTGTCGCCCAGGCCGAGCTCGAGGCCAAGGACTACCCCGGCTTCTTCCACCGGGTCGCCTTCCACCGCGCCGATGGCACCCCGGTCCACATCGAGACCACTCGCCCGGAGCTGATCCCGAGCGTCGTCGCGCTGATCGCGCACCCCGACGACGACCGCTACAAGGACCTGTTCGGCTCGACCGTCACCTCGCCGATCTTCGGCGTGGAGATCCCCGTCCTGCCCCACGAGGCCGCGGAGATGGACAAGGGCGCCGGCATCGCGATGAGCTGCACGTGGGGCGATCTCACCGACGTCCAGTGGTGGCGAGAGCTCAACCTGCCCGCCCGGGCCCTGATCGGCCGCGACGGCCGCTTCTCCCGCGACACCCCGGAGTGGATCACCACCGAGGCCGGCATCGCTGCGTACGAGGACCTGAAGGGCAAGACCGTCCACTCGGCCCGCGAGGCCGTCGTCGCGATGATCCGCGAGTCCGGCGACCTCGAGGGTGAGCCGAAGAAGACCCAGCGGATGGCCAACTTCTACGAGCGTGGCGACAAGCCGCTCGAGATCGTCGCCAGCCGGCAGTGGTACATCACCAACGGCGGCCGCAACCCCGAACTCCGCGAGAAGCTGCTGGCACGCGGTGGCGAGCTGACCTGGCTTCCCGAGCACATGCGCCACCGCTACGACAACTGGGTCGGCGGCCTCGCCGGCGACTGGCTGATCTCCCGGCAGCGCTTCTTCGGCATCCCGTTCCCGGTCTGGTACGCGCTCGACGCCGAGGGCAACCCTGACTACGACAAGCCGCTGCTGCCGAGCGAGGAGCAGCTGCCGATCGACCCGTCCACGGACGTCCCGGCCGGATACGAGGAGGCGCAGCGCGGCAAGCCCGGCGGCTTCCAGGGCGACCCGGACGTGATGGACACCTGGGCGACGTCGTCGCTGACCCCGCAGATCGCCGGCGGCTGGGAGGCCGACCCGGACCTGTTCAGCCGGGTCTACCCGATGGACCTGTGCACCCAGAGCCACGAGATCATCCGCACCTGGCTCTTCGGCCGCATCGTCCGCGCCCACCTCGAGGACGGCACCGTCCCGTGGAGCCACGCGATGATCGCCGGCTGGATCCTCGACCCCGACCGCAAGAAGATGTCGAAGTCGAAGGGCAACGTCGTCGTCCCGACCGAGATCCTCGACAAGTTCGGCGCCGACGCGGTCCGCTGGCGGGCCGCGCTGACCCGTCCGGGGATGGACTCGCCGTTCGACGAGACCCAGATGAAGGTCGGCCGCCGACTGGCGATGAAGATCCTCAACGCCTCCAAGTTCGTCCTCGGAAACGTCGGCGCGAGCACCCTCAACCCGGTCGCGATCACCCAGCCGGTCGACTGCGCGCTGATGGCTCGCCTCAAGGAGACAATCACCAAGTCGACCGACGCCTTCTCCGCCTACGACTACTCCACGGCGCTGGAGACCTCGGAGAAGTTCTTCTGGGAGTTCTGCGACGACTACCTGGAGCTGGTCAAGGAGCGTGCCTACGACGAGGACGGCGGCCTCGCCACCGAGTCCGCGCGCGCCACCCTAGCCACGGCTCTCCACGTCCAGCTCCGCCTGCTGGCCCCCTTCCTGCCGTACGTCACCGAGGAGGTCTGGTCGTGGTGGCAGACCGGTTCGGTCCACACCTCGGCGTGGCCCCGTGAGCTCGAGCTCGGCACCGCCGCCGCCGCGGACCCGGCGACACTCGACGCCGTCGCGGCGACGCTGACCGGGATCCGTGGCGCGAAGTCCACCGCGAAGGTGAAGATGCGTCACCCGCTGGCGAAGGCCGAGGTCACCGGCCCCGCCAAGCTGGTCAAGGACGCCGAGGCCGCCGCGCCTGACCTCAAGCGGGTCGGCAACATCGTCGGCGATCTGTTCTTCACCATCGACGACAACGCCACGGCGATCTCTGTCACCGCTGAGCTGGCGGAGGTTCCCGAGGAGGCCTGAGGCACCGACGGCAGCAGAACGGAGCAGGCCCCGGACCGCGATGCGGTCCGGGGCCTGCCTCGTCCCTCACTCCGGCCAAGCGCCCGGGGGGACTCGCTCGGCCGGTCACTCTGGCGTGGTGCTGGTCGCCATCGGAGTGACCTCTACTGCACCGATTTCTCGGCACAAGTCTTCTCGTCCTTGCTGCCGTCCTTCGGCTCCTCCGACCGCTCCGGCGGCTCCGTCGTCTCAGCCTCGGACGGCTCGGCGGAATCGGTGGTGACCTCAGGGTCGGCTGCGGGCGACGACCCTACCGGGGTCTTCGGCTCAGTGCACGCCTCGCCGCACTCCGGCGTGGCCCGCGGCTCGGGAGCCTCGCTCGCTCCAGGCAGCTTCTTGACGTCCTCGGCGATCGCTTCGGTGAGCTCGCAGACGCCCTCGGCGATCCGCTCGGCCTCGGACTCCGGCCCGTCCTGCTCCGGGGCGGACTCCTTCGACTCTCCGGTCGACTCTTCCGCCTCTCGGGCGTCCTTCGGGTCCTTCATCGGAAGCGACTCGACCGGGACGCCGGCCTCGGCGGCGAGCAGCTGCCGCAGGAACATCGGCATGGCTTCGTCGACCGGCCTGGCGTCCTCCTCGGCCACGAACGGCCACAGCAGCGGCGCCATGATGCCGGGGATCGGCCCCACCGACGGCACCAGCGTAGGCGGCTTCGTCTCGTCTTCATCCTCGCCGGGCTCGGCCGGATCGGCCGGCTGCTCGGGGGACGGCGCGTCCGGCTGCTGCTCGGCAGGCGGCGCTGGCGGCGCCTTCTCCGGTTTCTTCTCCGCCTGCTCATCGGGCTCGGCGGCGTCGCCCCGGGCGTCGTCCCCGTTCTCCTCCGCTGCGGCGCTGGGAATCTTGGACACCCCGGAGACGCCGGGAGAAGGTGCCGGCGGGATCACGGTGAACTCGGCCTGGCCCGAGAGCGTACGCGGCACTCGGTGCAACGAGGAGACGTCCGGGCTGAGGGTCTGGATGATGACGAGCAGGCCGATGAGCACCACGGCGGCATAGGCCATCACCGGGCCCCTCTGGAACCTCACGTGCCCACTTCCCTACCGAGTGACGGAACTGGAAAGGTACAGATGCTCATCAATGCGTATTGTGTCCGACCGTCCGGGCCGATAACGACCCGGACGGCGAAAATGACTCAAACGGGCTAGGGCCGTGACTCCCGAGTCCCGGGTCTAGGCCGACTTCTTCTTGGTTTCCTTCTCACGAGTCACGAGCGTCGGCATCTCGCCGTCGTCGACCACCTCGCGGGTGACGATCACCTTGCCGACGTCGCCACGGGAGGGCACGTCGTACATCACGTAGAGGAGGACCTCCTCGATGATCGCCCGCAAGCCTCGGGCGCCGGTGCCGCGCTCGAGGGCCTTGTCGGCGATGGCGGTGATCGCGTCCTCGGTGAACTCGAGGTCGACGCCGTCGAGGTCGAAGAGCTTCTGGTACTGCTTGACCAGCGCGTTGCGCGGCTCGGTCAGGATCTGCACCAGCGCGGCCTGGTCGAGCTTCTCCACGCTCGCGATCAACGGCAGTCGGCCGATGAACTCCGGGATCAGCCCGAACTTGGTCAGGTCCTCGGGGCGCACGAGCTTGAGGAGGTCCTCGGACTCCTTCTCGGCCTTACCGCGGACCTCGGCGGTGAAGCCGAGGGTCTTCTTGCCCACGCGCTGCTCGATGATGTGCTCCAGACCGGCGAAGGCGCCGCCCACCACGAAGAGGATGTTGGTGGTGTCGATCTGGATGAACTCCTGGTGCGGGTGCTTGCGGCCACCCTGGGGCGGCACCGAGGCGGTTGTGCCCTCGATGATCTTCAGCAGCGCCTGCTGCACGCCTTCGCCGGAGACGTCGCGCGTGATCGAGGGGTTCTCCGCCTTGCGGGCAACCTTGTCGATCTCGTCGATGTAGATGATGCCGGTCTCGGCCTTCTTGACGTCGTAGTCGGCGGCCTGGATCAGCTTGAGGAGGATGTTCTCGACGTCCTCACCGACGTACCCGGCCTCGGTGAGCGCGGTGGCATCCGCGATCGCGAACGGGACGTTGAGCATCCGAGCCAACGTCTGCGCCAGATAGGTCTTGCCGCAGCCGGTCGGGCCGATCACCAAGATGTTGGACTTGGCGACCTCGACCTGCTCCTCCTTGGCGTGCTTGCCGGGGCCCTGCGGGCCTCCGGGCTGCAGCCCGGCCTGAACGCGCTTGTAGTGGTTGTAGACCGCCACCGCGAGCGACTTCTTCGCCTGCTCCTGACCGATGACGTAGGAGTTGAGGAAGTCGAAGATCTCCTTCGGCTTGGGGAGGTCAGCGATCTCCACCTCGGAGCCCTCGTTGAGCTCCTCCTCGATGATCTCGTTGCAGAGATCGATGCACTCGTCGCAGATGTACACGCCGGGACCCGCGATGAGCTTCTTGACCTGTTTCTGGCTCTTCCCGCAGAAGGAGCACTTCAGCAGGTCACCTCCGTCGCCGATGCGTGCCACGAGTGGCCTTCCTTCCCCGACTTGACTGCTAGGTCCGAATAATTACTGACGGTACCCCGCGCCGCCCTTTCGATGTGGGAGCGGCGCGGGGCCCGAGGGTCAAACGAGCGCCGGCGTCTTGAGCGACTCGAGCACCGAGTCGATCAGGCCGTACTCCACTGCCTGAGCGGCGGTGAGGATCTTGTCGCGCTCGATGTCGTGGCTGACCTCGTCCATCGACTTGCCGCTGTGGTCGGCGATCATCTTCTCCAGCAGCTCACGCATCCGGAGGATCTCGTTGGCCTGGATCTCGATGTCGGAGGTCTGGCCGAAGGTGCCCTCGGTGTAGGGCTGGTGGATCAGGATGCGGCTGTTGGGGAGCGCCATCCGCTTGCCGTGCGTGCCTGCACCGAGCAGGATCGCGGCCGCCGAGGCGGCCTGGCCGATGCAGACGGTCTGCACGTCCGGCTTGATGAACTGCATCGTGTCGTAGATCGCGGTGCAGGCGGTGAACGAGCCACCCGGGCTGTTGATGTAGATCGAGATGTCCTGGTCCGGGTTCATCGACTGCAGGCAGAGCAGCTGGGCGATGACCGCGTTCGCGACATCGTCGCTGATCGGGGTGCCCAGGTAGATGATCCGGTCCTCGAAGAGCTTGGCGTAGGGGTCGATCCGGCGGACGCCGTAAGACGTACGCTCCTCCCACTGCGGGATGTAGTAGTTCATGTCGTCAGTCCTTCTTGTGGGCGGGGCGGCCCTCGTCAGAGGCTTCCTTGGCACTCCGGATGACCTGGTCGACCAGGCCGTAGTCGAGCGCCTCGGCAGCGGTGAACCAGCGGTCGCGGTCGGCGTCGACAGTCACCTGCTCGACGCTCTGACCGGTGTGCTCGCTGATCAGGTCGAGCAGCACCTTCTTGATGTGCAGCGACTGCTGGGCCTGGATCTTGATGTCCGAGGCCGATCCACCCATGCCCGACGAGGGCTGGTGCATCATGATCCGGGCGTGGGGCAGCGCGTAGCGCTTGCCCTTCGCGCCGGCGCAGAGCAGGAACTGCCCCATCGAGGCGGCCAGCCCCATGCCGACGGTGGCGACATCGTTGGGGATGTAGTTCATCGTGTCGTAGATGGCCATGCCGGCGTCCACGGAGCCACCGGGAGAGTTGATGTGGAGGAAGATGTCGGCCTCCGGGTCCTCAGCGGAGAGCAGCAGAAGCTGCGCACAGATCGCGTTGGCGTTCTGATCACGGACCTCGGAGCCGAGGAAGACGATGCGCTCCCGCAGCAGTCGGGTGTAGATGTTGTCGTCGAGAAGGCTCAGACCACCGCCGTTGCCGCCCAGGCTCGGGGAGAGCCCTGGGGCACCGGCGTGAGCGTCAGCCGCGCTGGAGTCGATGTTCACAGGATCGACACTAGCCGCCGAAGCCAGTTGTTCCACGGCTGGTGTGCCGTTGTTCGCCGACGGCAGAACTGTGCTGTTGGCGATTTCCTCGCAATCCGCGCAGCGCGCCGAAGTCGGCAGGAGTGCGAGAGCTGCGCTAGGCGAGCCAGCGCAGCAGGGCGTCGTGCACCGACGGGTGGTTCGACAGCGGCGTCTCGGCGGTCGAGAGCGTGAACCGCTCCGCGGTCGGGAACAGGTCACGCACCCGTCGCGACCGCAGCGGCGTCTTGTGTCGCCACCACAGCATCTCCCCGAAGAGTCGCCCGACCCGGTTGGGTCGCGAGGTCGCCTTGTCGGTGACCAGCAGATAGTCCACGTCCGGCCGCGGCGGCAGCATCGCCTCGTCCGGCCCGACCACCGCGATCCCGGCCAGATGCTCGTCGATCTGCTTGCCGACCCCACGCGAGATCGGAGCGGAGGTGACCGCATAGGGGGTCGTGCCGAGCGCGATCAGCTCAGAGACGTACGTCGTCCACGGCCGGGCTCCGGGAGTGGCCACCCCGAGCGCGTTGCGGGCGATCAGACCACCGCCGGCGTACCCGACCAGGACGATGCGCGGCGAACCGGCATCATCGCCGCCCGACTCCGCCGCCAGGGCGTCCACGCACTCCTGGATCCGGCTGCTGAGCGCGACCGCGGCGGACACCGACTTGGTGCCGGCCGACACGTGCAGGTGCAGCGGCAGCCAGCCGAGCAGCTCGGCGAGCCGATCGGCGTACGTCGCACCGGTCGCCTCGGAGCCTTCGTCCCACACCGTCTCGTCCTTGCCCAGCGGCGGGACCAGGACCAGGACCCGCGGGCTCACCCCGGCGTGCTGGTGCGCAGCGGCCCACTCCCGCGCGCTGACCGTTCGGCGGTCGTGGCGCACCGCGACGGCCGGCCCGGACTCGGTGCCGGCGACGCCGCGGACGATCGGGGTCGCGAGCGCGAACGGCGCCACGAAGGGACGGCGCGCGAAGGCGGTGATGCGCCAGGCGAACCTCGCCAGACCGACGAGGCCGGCCACCCGGCCCTGCGCACGATCGAGCTGCTCCTCGACTTCGGGATCCACCGGGGAGTCCTCGACGTTGAGGACCACGGCACGGACGGTCTCGGGGCTGGTGCTCACGCTTGGAAGGGTAGAGCCTGAGGCTGGGCGGAGAGCTCACCTGTGCCGCCTGTCCGGCCCGTATGTGCTTCAGATCACATCACGCCCGCCGCATTCCGTACGTTTGCGTTCACTCACGCGTATGGTGTCTGTGATGCTGTTGTTACGGATGTTGCGTGACGATGGCGGTCTTCACGGGTTACCGTCGGACGGGGAAGGGGGTGTCGGTCAGTGGGTGATGAGCTGGAGTCACACTGCCCGACGTGCGGTGATTCGCAGCTTCCCGGGGCCATCTACTGCATCGGCTGCGGCGCTCCGCTGCTGGCTCCCCCGGAGCCCCGCCGCCCTCTCTTCGTCGACGAGATCGGCGAGGAGTCGTACCTCCAGCGAGACACGCGGGCCTTCTTCTTCGACGACGCTCCCCCGCCGCCTCCGGCAGGACGCAAGGGCCGCACCGCCGCGATCCTGACCGTGATCGCGGTGCTCGTGCTCGTGGCCGGAGCGCTCGGGTTCATCTTCGGCAAGGACGGGATCAGCCCCGCACGACCCGAGGCGAACCCTTCGACCGGCCCTGCCGGGACCGAGCCCGCGAGCGAGCCATCGAGCGAGCCATCGAGCGAGCCAGCCCTGGACCCGAGCGCCCCTCCCGAGAATCAGCTGCTCCGGATCTCCCGCCTCGACACCGAGGCCGCCAGCAAGCTCATCGGCAGCTGGCTCCCGCAGCTCGCGGCGGTCGGCGCCGGCGACGGCGGCGACGCCGACTGGCACGAGGCGCTGAGCCGCTACCAGGAGATCAAGACCGAGCACCCTGACGTGCTGCTCCTCGACACCGGCGAGTGGCCCAGCTCGTACGTGAAGCCGGGGATGTACGCCGTCGTCGTGCCCTATCCCAGCGACACCTCCGGGCCCGCGCTGGAGTGGTGCGTCGAGCAGGGCCTGTCCCGGAGCGACTGCGCGGCCAAGCGCCTGGAGGTCTCAGGCGACCCGACGGACAACTACGACTCCCAGTAGGTCCGCCAGGCTCCATCCATCAGGCGTCACAGACGAAACCGCCCCTGCCCGAATCGGGCAGGGGCGGCGTACGTCTGATGATCAGGCGTCAGCCTTCTCGGCGGCCTCGTCGCTCTCGTCGGCGGCCTCTGCCTCGGGCTCGCCGATGGTGCCGTCAGGACGGAGGTTCTTCAGCTCGACGTGGTTGCCGGACCCGTCGACGACCGTGGCGGCCTCGACCAGCTGGGCGAGCGCCTTGCCGCGCAGGATCTCCTGGACCAGCTCGGGCACGTGGTTGTGCTCGAGCATGTGGTTGACGAACTCCTGCGGGTCCTGACCGGACTGCTGCGCACGGCGCATCATGTGCTCGGTCAGCTCCTGCTGCTCGACCCCGATCTCCTTCTCCTTGGCGATCTGGTCGAGGATCAGCTGGGCGGCGACGGCGTCACGAACGCGGCGCTCGAGGTCGGCCTCGAACTCCTCGATCGTCTGCTCCTCGTCCTCGAGGTACTTCTCGAAGGTGAGGCCGGCGAAGCCGAGCTGCTGCTCGATGCCCTCGCGACGGGCGTTGAGCTCGTCGGCGACGATGGTCTCCGGAAGCGGGATCTCGACCTTCTCGAGGAGCGCCTCGAGGACAGCGTCCCGGGCGGCGGCGGCCTGCTCGAGGCGCTTGCCGTTGCCGAGGCGGGCGCGAACGTCCTCCTCGAGCTCCTTGACCGTGTCGAACTCGCTGGCGAGCTGGGCGAACTCGTCGTCGTACTCCGGGAGCTCCTGCTCCTGCACCTGGTTGACGGTGACGTTGACGTCGACCTCCTGGCCGACCAGCTCACCGCCGACGAGGGTGCTCTTGAAGTCCGCGGACTCGCCGGCCGACAGGCCGGTGAGGGCCTCGTCGAGACCGTCGAGCATGCCGCCCTTGCCAACCTGGTAGCTCATCCCGACGGCCTCGGCGCCGTCGACGTCCTCGCCGTCCTTGGTGGCCTTCAGGTCGATGACCACGAAGTCGCCGTCGGCGGCGGGGCGCTCGATGTCCTTGAGAGTGCCGAAGCGCTCGCGCATCGCCTGGATCTGCTCCTCGACGTCAGCGTCGGTGAGCTCGATGTCCTCGACCTTCGCCTCGATGCCCTCGTAGTCGGGCAGCGTGATCTCGGGCTTGATGTCGACCTCGGCGGTGAACTCCAGAGTCTCGTTGTCCTCGAGCTTGGTGACCTCGATCTCGGGCTGCGCGAGCGGCTCGAGCGAGTTCTCCTGGAGGGCTTCGAAGTACATCTGCGGGAGGACGTTGTTGACCGCCTCGGAGAGCACCGCACCGCGGCCGACCTGCTTGTCGATCACCTGGGGCGGGACCTTGCCACGGCGGAAGCCGGGGACGTTGATCTGCTTGGCGATCTGCTTGTACGCCGCGTCGAGGCTCGGCTTGAGCTCCTCGAAGGGCACCTCGACGGTCAGCTTGGCCCGGGTCGGGCTCAACGTCTCGACGGCGCTCTTCACAGGGTGTCTCCTGTCGTTTGTTTCTGAGAATGATGTCGCGTGCAGGGCTATGAAATTTCGCGGGAGATGTCGGGGCGACAGGACTCGAACCTGCGGTCTCCTGCTCCCAAAGCAGGCGCGCTAGCCACTACGCTACGCCCCGTCAAGAGCCCCTCCCCAATCAGCGGGAATGGCACTTGGAGCGGATGACGGGAATCGAACCCGCGTAATCAGTTTGGAAGACTGAGGCTCTACCATTGAGCTACATCCGCGTACGCGAGAGCCGACGCCCTCGTGCAACCTGCGAAATCCTGCCATAGATCTGGCTCACACCTGTAACCGGCTCCCCTACTGACCGGTTGGCCAGGTCGTTTCGGTGCGGATCTCAGCGCCGTCTGCCGACCGCGACGAGCGCGCGATCGTCGGCACTCGCGCTCATCCCCTCGAGCAGGCGCCGGGCTCCGCCACCCCGTCCGGTGACGGCGAGATGATCGGCGGTGGCGACCAGGTTGCTGATGCCGTCCTCGAGGTCGACGCCCCGCGCCTCCACGACTCCGTCGGTGTAGAGCATCACCATGTCCCCCACGCCCAGCGTGCCTGCGCAGGCATCGAAGTCGACGTCGTCCATGAGCCCCAGCACCGGGCCCACGCTGTCGGCCTCTTCCCAGCGGCTGGTGGACGCGCGGCGTACGAGCGCAGGCGGGTGGCCGGCCGTGCGGATCTCGTAGGCGCCGTCGCTGAGGTCGATGGAGAGGTAGACCGCGGTCGCGAAGCCCTCCTGCCAGTCCTGGCGGAGCAGGTAGCGGTTGGCGGCGGGCAGGAAGTCGCCCGGCGGCACAGCCCCGAGGAGGCCGCCGAACGCTCCGGACAGCTGGAGCGCCCTGGTGCCCGCTCGCTCCCCCTTGCCGGAGACGTCCACGACGACGACCTCCAGCCGGTCCTCCACCCGAGCGGCCACCACGAAGTCGCCCGCGAACCGGGTGCCGCCCGCCGGCAGGACCGCTGAGTCGGCGAGCCACCCCGGCGGCATCGGCGGGATCGCACCCTGGTCGAGCCGGTGGGTCAGGTCGAGCAGCATGAGCTCGTCGCTCAGGCCGCCGACCCCGAGGTAGGTGCGGCGCATCGCGACGGACAGCACGATCGCGCCGAGCAGGAAGTGCACCCCGATGGCGGCGGCGTCGCGGTCGGAGAGCGTGACGCGGCTGGCACTCACCACGATCATCACCATCACGAAGACGACGAACCAGCTGAGCGTACGCGGGCCGAGCAGCACTGCACCGAGCAGCAACGGCACCGTGAGGACCGCGACCGGGACCACCTGCAGCCAGCCGACCTGAGCCGCCGAGAGCACCGTCAGCAGGATGGTGAGCAACCCGAGCCACAGCACCGCTCGCAGCTCCGGGTCGCGGAACCTGCGGCGGATGGCGTTGCTCCGCAAACGGCCTGCGAAGGCATGGCTCGACATAGCCTCACTCTAGGTCTCGAGGTGGGCGCTGCGTGGTCGTTCTCGCAGGCCGGAGCGTAGTGCGGGCTCCTACCTCGCGTTCGTGCGGGGCCGGTAGGTGCGCTGGCACTTCGGACACCAGAAGAGGTTGCGCTGCTGCAGCTCGACGGTGCGTACGTTCGTGCCGCACACCAGGCAGGGCTGGCCGCTGCGGCGGTAGACGTAGACCTCGCCGCCGTGGTCGTCCTTGCGCGGCGGGCGGCCCATCGCCTCCGGCGTGTGCTCCTCGCGGACGGTGTCGATGCGGTTCGCCTGGACGCCGAGCTTCATCAGCTCGACCAGGTCGTCCCAGATGGCGTCCCACTGCTTCCTGCGCAGGGTGTTTCCCGGTCGCATCGGGTCGATCCGGTGCCGGAAGAGCACCTCGGCCCGGTAGACGTTGCCCACTCCGGCCAGGACGGACTGGTCCATCAGCAGCGCGCCGATGCTCGAGCGACTCCGGCTGATCCGCAGCCACGCCCGGCCAGGGTCGGCGTCGTCGCGCAACGGGTCCGGCCCGAGTTTCGCGACCACGGCGTCACGCTGGGCCGCGGTGACCAGGTTGCAGGTGTTGGCGCCACGCAGGTCTGCGTACGTCCCGCTTCCGGTGGTCGACCCTGCCGGGACCAGGCGGAGCCTGACCTGGCCGACGGGAAGAGGGGGCTCGGCGGTGTAGGGCAACAGGTCGAGCTTGCCGTAGAGGCCGAGGTGGATGTGGATGTACTGCTCCCCCGGGAACTCGACGAACAGCTGCTTGCCCCAGGCCTCGGCCCCGACGAGGACCTGGCCGTCCAGGAGGGCCGCGGAGTCTGCGAACCTGCCCTGCGGGCTGCTGACCCGGACCTGCTCGCCGGCGAAGGCATCGCTCAGGTCGAGAGCGAGGCGGTGGAGGGTGTGCCCCTCGGGCATCCCCGGATCAGTCCTGGTCCTCGGCCGGCCCCAGGCCCTTGGCCGAGTCGGGAAGCGCCGGCCGCACGCCGTCGGCGTCGTAGGCGTGGAGCTGGTCGATGCGGCGTACGTGCCGCTCCTCGTCGCTGAACGGCTCGGCCAGGAAGATCTCGACGAACTTCGTCATGTCCTCGAGACTGTGCATCCGGCCACCGACCGCGACGACCTGAGCATTGTTGTGGTCGCGAGCGAGCTTGGCGGTCTCCTCGCTCCAGGCGAGCGCACACCGGATGCCGGTCACCTTGTTGGCCGCCATCTGCTCACCGTTGCCCGACCCCCCGATCACGACCCCGAGGCTGTCGAGCCCCTGCTCCCGGTCACGAGCCACACCCTCAGCCGCCCGGATACAGAAGACCGGATAGTCGTCGAGTGCGTCATAGACGAACGGGCCATGGTCGACAGGCTCATAGCCGAGCTCCGTCAGACGGTTGATCAGATGGGACTTCAGTTCGAGACCGGCGTGGTCACAGCCGATGTGGACGCGCATGGCGCCCATCCTCTCTTACGGTCGGCTCAACTTCGGATTTGGTGGCTGGTGTTTCGCAGGGGCTGGTGGCCGCCGACCCGTTATGGATGGTGTTCACGCCGGTTCCCGGTGAGAATTCTGGCCGGTTACCGTCGGCATCGATCTTGTCCAGCGCTTTGGTGATCACTCCGGCCTTCGCCTCGGACACCTCGCCGCTCGCAAGGCCGGCGGCCACCAGTTCATACCGGGACACTGCGTTGGCGAGCTTGATCTGAGAGCGAGCGGCACCTTTGTCGACCAGCAGCTCGGCCCGCATCCACGCGGAAGCGTCCCTGTCGCCGCTCTCGGCCCGCGAGCGGGACGTTCCGGCAGGGAGGTCTCGACAAGCTCGACCACCGGGGGCTGGTCGTTCCGGCAGGGAGCTGTGTTGGTCTCGACACGCCTCCGCCTAGCGGCTCCGGCGGCTCGACCAGCGGGGCGGGTCTCGACAAGGTCGACCAACGGGGATGGGGTCTCGACAGGCTCGACCACCAGAAGCGAACCGTGTAGCCAAACGCCCTCCCAGACCGACCCCAGCCGATAGATTCCCCGCGTGGACCGATGGAAGACCATGGACGAGATCTTGGCAGCAAGAGCAACGTTCGAGAGTGCGATCAAGGGCTGGGCACCCCCAGCGGCGCACGGCGTAGGCCTCGTACCGTCGACCGCATCCACGCCGGCAGCGGAGCATTTCCCGCTGGTGAACGCCTACGGCCACCGCCTCCCGGCGGTCGTGATGGCGACAGTCCTCGGCCACACGGGTGGCACGGCGGCGTACCGGCTGACCAGGCAGGACCTCGAGCGGGCGATCGAGCTGCTCTCCCCGGCAGAGGCGTACGTCGGGTATGACCATCCCAACCTGTGGAGATGGCGCGACGAGCTCCTGCCCGCACTGACAGCAGATCCCGGGGCCGAGGTGGTCGCGGTCTTCGTCGGCGACGAGCCCGAGCACCCCTCGGACCCGGTGATCGATGCCTTCAGAGCAGCGTTCCCGGACTCGGCCGTCGCGATCGCGGCGGCGACGGCGGGGGCGGCGGTCGTTCGGGAGATGTACGGCACCGACCTGAGCCATTTCGACAAGTCTCCGACAGACTTCGCCACCGAGGCCGACCTCGCCTCGGAGAAGGCGATCCGGGAGACGATCGCGACCTACCGCCCCGACGACGCATTCGAGGGCGAGGAGACCGGCAGGGCCGGCAGCAGCGAGCGACGGTGGCTGGTCGACCCGCTCTGCGGCACCCTCAACTACGCCGCCCAGACCCCGCTCGCCGCGGTGAACGTCGCGCTGGTGACCCCCGACGGAGTCAAGACAGCGGTCTCGGCGGACCCGATCAGCGAGGAGATCTTCTGGACCGACGGGGTCTCGACAGGCTCGACCACCGGGGCGTGGGTCCGCAAGAGCGGCGGTGACACCGCCCTCTCCCCGACCCCGCGCACCCGCCTCGTCGACATCCAGTCCGACGGGCCGCTCGACCGGCTGTTCGTCGGTGGGCAGCTGGTCGCAGACCCGCGCCTACGCGCCGAGTTCGGTCCGCGGGTGATGTCCTCCACTCTCGCAGTCGCCTGGGTCGCGGCAGGCCGGCGGGCGGCGTACGTCACCGACGGCCATCTCGAGGGCAGCGTCCACTTCACCGCCGGCATCGCGCTGTGCCAGGCCGCCGGCTGCGTCGTCACCGATCTCAGCGGTGGCCCGATCCACACCGGCCGCGGGATGATCGCCGCGGCCGACGCCGCCACCCACCGCAAGCTCCTCGACCTGGTCCGCCCCCACCTGGACGCCACGTCGAGCTGAGTCGAGCTGAGTCGAGCTGAGTCGAGCTGAGTCGAGCTGAGTCGAGCCTGTCAGAGGACCGCTTGCAGGAACTGCTTGGTCCGCTCATGCGTCGGGTTGTTGAACATGACCTCAGGCTTGGCCTCTTCGATGACACGACCTTCGTCGAACATCAGGACCCGGTGAGAGACGTCCTGGGCGAACTGCATCTCGTGGGTCACCAGCAGCATCGTGATGTCGGTCTCCCTGGCCACCTGGCGCAAGACCTCGAGCACGTCGCCGACCAGCTCCGGGTCGAGCGCGGAGGTGACCTCGTCGAGCAGCAGGATCTCCGGTTCCATCGCAAGTGCGCGCGCGATCGCGACGCGCTGCTGCTGGCCACCCGAGAGACTGCTCGGGTGAGCATCGACCTTGTCCCGGAGACCGACCTGGTCGAGCAGATCGACCGCCTTGGCCCGGGCCTCCTCCTTGGACTGGCCCAGCACGTGCACCGGTGCCTCGATGATGTTTTCGCACACCGTCATGTTGGGGAACAGGTTGAACTGCTGGAAGACCATCCCGATCCGCTTGCGGATCCGGGTGACCTCTTTGCTCGGCAGCTTCACCCGGCGGTTGCCCCGCTTGGCGTAGGTCAGCGGGTCACCGTCGACGTAGATGTAACCGCCGCTCAGCTCCTCCAGCGTCATCAGCAGCCGAAGGATGGTGGTCTTCCCGGACCCGCTCGGGCCGATCAAGGTGACGCGTTCCCCGCGTTCCACGGTGAAGTTCAGCCCGTCCAAGACGGTGTTCTTGCCGAACCTCTTCGCCACGTCCTCCATCACGATCCGTGGCTGGTCCCCGGTGGACGCCCCCGGGCTGGTGGGGTCAGTAGACAAGCTTCTTCTCCAACTTTCGCATCAGGACGGCCGTGGGGTAGCTGGCCGCGAGGAAGATCAGGCCGGCGACGGTGAACACCTCGGTGTATTGATAGGAGGCCCCGCCCAGCTGCTTGGCCTTGGCGACCATCTCGGGGACCAGGATGACGAGCAGGAACGGGGTGTCCTTGAACATCGCGATCGCCCAGTTGCCCAGCGACGGCAGCGTGGCCCGCAGAGCCTGCGGGATGATCACCGCTCGCCAGACCCGAATCCGCGGCAACGAGAGCGCTGTGGCCGCCTCCCACTGCCCACGACCGATCGATTCGATCCCGGCGCGGTACGACTCCGCCATGTAGGTGGAGTAGTGGACGGAGAAGACCGCGACCCCGAGGATCATCCCGATGGTCTCGACGTCGGTCTCGGGAAACCTTCGATAGCCGTCGAACGAGATGAAGATCGCCACCGCGAACAGCAGCTGCAGCGGCAACGGCGTCATTCGGATCACGTCGAGCACCCAGGTGAGCACCATCCGGGTCGGCGTCGGCAGCTCTCGCTGACCGACCGCCCAGAGCAGACCCAGCAGGGCCGCGACGACTGAGCCGGCGACCGTGACCACGAGGGTCACCTGGAGGAACGCCATGAGCAACGGCCCCACGGTCTCCAGCGCGAACTCGAGATCGAACTCCATCAGGCCACCGCCTCTGCTGTCGCGCGGGTCGTCCTGGTCTTGCTCGGGGCGAGCCCGAGGCGTCGCTGCGCGCGACGTTCGAGCAGCCGCAGGCCGCTGGAGCAGCCGAGCGCGACCAGGTAGTAGAGCAGGAAGCCGACGCCGTAGGCGATCCAGAGACCTACCTCGGGATCCTTACGCATCACCTCTACCCAGTAGGTGAGGTCGTGCAGACCGATCAACAACGCCACGGCGGTGCCCTTGACCAGCATCACCATCAGGTTGTTGAGACCGGGCAGCATCAGCCCCCAGGCCTGCGGCCAGATCACCCGTCGCACCGCCATCGGCCACGACATCGAAAGTGCGGTGGTGGACTCCCACTGCACCTTGGACACGGCGTTGAGCGAGCCGCGAACCACCTCGGAGCCGTAGGCGCCGTAGTTGAGGCCCAGACCGATGATGCCGCACCACATTCCGGGAAGGTCGATCCCGAAGAGCGGGAAGACATAGAAGAGGAAGAACAGCTGGACCACCAGCGAGGTGCCGCGGAAGAACTCCACGACGACTCGCGACCCCACTCTCAGCACAGCGAAGGGGCTGATCGCACACAGTCCCAGGAACACGGCTACGACGAGCGCGACGACCGCCCCTCCCCCGGAGAGGGCCAGGGTCACCTGGACACCTTCCCAGAGGTAGGGGCTGTAGTCGGTTACTGCTTGGAAGAAGTCAGACAAGGCGTTCGGTCAGCTCGCCGACTCGTACTCGTCCACCGTCGGCAGCTCTCCCTTGCAGAGCATGTCGGTGGTGATGTTCTCCGGCGGACGCTCGGCGTCGGTGAAGCCGAACTCGCCGAGCACGCCCTCGTACGCCTCGGTCGAACCAGTGATCTTCTCGAGCTCCTTGTTGTAGTCCTCGCGCAGCTTGGAGTCCTTGTCGCGGAAGACGGTGGCACCGGCACCGACCTGGACCACGTCGTCGACGACCGCCTCGAAGGAGTCAGTCGCCTCCAGCCCGGCGTCCGGGTTCTCCTCGACCCACGTACGGACCGAGATCCCGGTCAGCGCGAAGGCGTCGGCCTGGCCGTTCTGGACCGCGGCGTAGCCGTCCTCGGCGGAGTTCACCGTGGTCACGCCGTCGATGCCGAGCTTCTCGGCGTAGCCCTGCTCGATGGCACCGTTGATGACGGCGAGCCGGACGTCGGAGTCGGCGACGTCCTGCATGCTCTCCAGGCCCTCGGGGTTGCCCTTCGGAACAGCGAAAGCCGTGGTGTACATGATCTCGGGATTGCCGAAGGACGCCTGCTCGCAGCGTTCCGGCAGGATCGACATCCCGGCGCTGACCACGTCGTAGCGGCCGGCGTTGAGCCCCGGGATCAGACCGTCCCACTCGACGACCTCGGCCTCGACGTTCTCGTAGCCGAGGTTGGTGAAGATCTCCTTGTGGAGCGCAACGGTGGCGCCGGTCGGCTCGCCATCCTCCATGTAGGAGTACGGCTTCTCGCCGGCGATGGCGATCGTGATGGTTTTGCCGCCCTCTCCTCCGCTGGCACCGTCATCGTCGCCGCCGCAGCCGGAGAGGAGCAGGGTCCCGGCTGCCAGCGTGGCAAAGAGTGCGCGTGAGCCTCTTGTGCGCAGTCGCATGGTGTTGAAACCTTTCGATCGGGCGTCTCGACGCGCCGACGTAGTCCGCGCATCGAGCTAAGACCTCGTGACCGTATGACGTCCTCGCCGACATCTCAACGTCCGCCGATCGCCATTCGGTGCGCCCTGGAGCCGGTTGCTCCCCTCCGGTATTCCCGGGTTGACCTGCACAGACCAGGTCCCGACCGATGCCGTTCGGACGGCCGGCGTCACGCCCAGGATCGACACATGTTCGTTACCTTGTCGCGGCGGAACGGACTCAGCGCTGCATCAACGCGTCCATGGCGACCGCGACGGCGGCAGCGACACGGAAGTCGACGCGAGGGTCGTGGACGGTGACGGTGTACTTGTCGCGGAAGGCGAAGCGGCGCTCGATCGAGATCAGCGACTGGCCGTCGGAGGCCACGTAGTCGAAGTGGATCGGGAGGAAGTCGAGCTCGGTGAAACGGCGCAGGATGGCGACCAGCTGATTACGCTCCTGCCCGGTGCCGGCGTACCCCGGACCCTCGATGTGAAAGGTCGAGCGGAGCAGGCTCTTGCCGAAGTCCTTGCGGAAGAAGCCCAGCGCCGCGCCGCTCGGGTCGGTGATGTCGTAGCCGGCGTTGAGGTCCATCACCGCGCGCGCCTTGAAGGCGAAGACGGCCTGCGACTTCGACTCGTCGGCGTAGAAGGTCACCTGCTCCTTGAACGCCAGCCGCTTCTGCTGTGCGAAGGCGAGCACCTGCCCCTCCGAGCCGTCGGCGTTGGCGGCCTGGGCCACGTATTTGTTGGTGAAGGGCGTGACCTTCTGGCGAAGGAAGAAGCGAGGTACGTGGTAGGGCTGCTGCGTCATGCGCGCAACCTATCGTCGTCAGCGCCGGCGCGCGACGAGATAGGCCTGCGGCGTGCGCTCCCAGTCCTCCGCGGAGCGGACCACGGTCGCGGTGACCTCGAACCCCGCGTCCTCGAGCAGCGCGCTGGTCGCCTCGACGGGGAGCCGGTAGCCGTCGAAGGTGACGTCGTGGCCATAGGCGCCGATGTGGCGGACGTGCTCGTCGCCGACCTGGAACGCGGTCACGAACCGGCCCCCGCGCCGGGTCACGCGGGCGAGCTCGGCGATGACCGCGGGCCGGCGCGTGGGCGGGGTGTGGATGAGCGAGTACCAGGCGAGTACGCCGGCGAGCTCCCCGTCGCGCAGCGGAAGGTGCTCCATGTCGCCGACCTCGAACCTCAGGTCAGGATGGCGTTCCGTGGCCTGCGCGATCATGCCCGTCGAAAGGTCGACCCCGAAGACGTCGAGCCCCCGCTCGGCCAGATATGCGGTCACCCGCCCCGGCCCGCAGCCGATGTCGCCGACGAGCCCGCCGCCGTCGTTGCGTACGTAGGTGGCGAAGGTGTCGAGAATCCCTGCGTCGAATGAGGTCTCGGTGACCGTCGGGTCGACGATCTCGGCATACGCCTTGGAGACCGTGTCGTAGGCGGCCCGGGTCTCGGTGACGTCGTAGGGCTCCGTCATCGGCGCCCGTTGAAACCGTGCTGGTTCAAGAAGGCGGCGGTCATCGCCATCACGGACTCGGCGGCGGGGAACGTCTTCCCGTGGCGCCAGAAGCCGTGGATCTGTCCGACGGCACGGAACGCGACCACCTCGACCCCGAGATCCGCCAGCCGGAGCGCGAAGTCCTCGTTCTCGTCGGTCAGGATGTCGCCCTCGGCACTGACGATCAGCGTCGGCGGCAGGTTGCGAAGCTCCTCGTCGGCGGCTAGATAGGGGCCCAGGTCGGGATTGCGCAGATCTGCTTCGCTCGCGGCGTACTGCTTCCAGTACCAGGCGGCCTCCTCGCTCCAGCCGCCCTCCACCGCATAGCCCGGCGTGCTCATCGACGGGTCGAGGAAGGGGTAGACCAGCACCGTCGCGGCGAACGTGCCGGGGTTGCGCAACGCGGCGACGAGGGCGAGGTTGCCGCCGGCGCTGTCACCGTGGACATAGGCCGGCAGCGCGCTCAGCGACGGATCGTTGCCCAACCACTTGATGACCGTGTCGACGTCGTCGGGCGCCGCCGGATAGGGGTGCTCCGGGGGCCTGCGGTAGTCGACCGACAGCACCCGCAGCCCGCTACGGTTGGCCAGCCGCCGGCACGCGGTGTCGTGGACCTCGACGTCGTTGAAGACGAAGCCGCCACCGTGGAGGTGGACGATCAGCCCCTCGCGTACGTCCTCCGGGGTGTAGAGCCGGCACGGAACGCCGTCGGCGTCGATGCCGGCGACCTCCGCGACCTCCTCCCTCGCCTCGGCCGCGGCCAGCGCGCGGGCCTGGTCGCGCTGGTGGGCGATGTCGACCGCCCACACGGGCGGCGAGGCCTCCTCGGCGGCGATGGCACGGCGGGCGGCGGGGAAGAGTCGAACCATGTCAGAAGATTCCCACACGAGCGGGCGTGGTGCATGCTGAGGCGCATGACAGTGGCTGGGGTCGTGGGGACCTCGATCTACATCATCGACCTGCTGGTCAAGATCGTCGCCCTCGGTGTCGTGCCGAGGAACCGACGTCCCGGCACCGCGATGGCGTGGCTGCTGGCGATCTTCCTGATCCCGGGCATTGGCCTGATCGGCTACCTGATGCTCGGGCAGACGCGGCTCGACCGGCGCCGTCACGAGCGGCAGCGGGCGCTCAACGAGGAGGTCACTCGGTACGTCGGCGGGCTGCCGAGGCCGCCGTATCCCGATTCGCTCTCGCAGGTCGACGCGACCACGATCGAGCTCAACGAGCGGCTCGGCTCGTTGCCTGCCACACCGGGCAACCGGATCGAGCTGATCGCCGACTACCGCGGCTCCATCGAGGCGATGACGGCGGCGGTCGAGCAGGCCGAGCACCACGTGCACGTGCAGTTCTACATCACCGCCTGCGACCACATGACCGAGCCGTTCTTCGACGCCCTCGACCGGGCGACGGCGCGGGGCGTGAGCGTCCGGCTCCTGCTCGACCACCTGGGCTCGCGCGGCATCCCGGTCTGGCGCCAGCTCGTCAAGCGGCTCGACGCCTCCGACATCGACTGGCGCCCGCTGCTGCCGATCCATCCCTTGCGCGGCCAGTTCCGCCGCCCCGACCTGCGCAACCACCGCAAGCTCCTGGTCGTCGACGGCCGGATCGCCTTCACCGGCTCGCAGAACCTCATCGAGCCGGGCTACGACAAGCCGAAGAACCACAAGGCGGGTCGGGAATGGGTCGAGCTGACCGCCCGGGTCGAAGGACCGCTGGTCTCGGCGCTCAACGTCGTGTTCGCCAGCGACTGGGACACCGAGACCGGCGAGCTGCTGCGATCGGAGCTCGCGGTCTCGTCGTCGGTCTGGACCTCCGGCGAGCTCGTCGGCGACGTCACCGGCCAGATCGTGCCGAGCGGGCCGGGCATCGATGCCGAGAACAACCTGCGCGCCTTCACCTCGCTGATCTACGCCGCCCGCGAGCGGATCTCGATCACGAGCCCCTACTTCGTGCCCGACGAGTCGCTCCTCTACGCCGTCACCACCGCCGCCCGGCGAGGTGTCGCGGTGGAGCTGTTCGTCAGCGAGGGCAAGGACCAGTTCATGGTCTACCACGCCCAGCGCTCCTACTACGAGGCGCTGCTGGAGGCCGGGGTCCGCATCTATCTCTACCCCAAGCCCGCCGTCCTGCACTCCAAGCACTTCAGCATCGACGACGAGGTCGCGGTGCTGGGATCGAGCAACATGGACATGCGCTCCTTCGCCCTCAACTACGAGATCTCGCTGATGCTCTTCGACGGCGACCCGGTGGCCCAGATGCGCAAGGTCGAGGACAGCTACCGGGCCATCTCGCGCGAGCTGCGGCTCGAGGAATGGCTCGCGCGGCCGAAGGTCGCGGCGTACGCCGACAACGTGCTGCGCCTCACCGCCGCTCTCCAGTGATTCCGGCGAGCACAGCGGCTCGCCCGAAGAATTCGGGGGCGGGTTCGTCCGGGGCTCCCTAGACTCCCGCCGTGGACCTTCGAGCACGCGCTGCCACGCTCGCGGTCCTTGCCTTCCTGGCCTTCCTCACCGCCGGCTGCGCGGACCTTCCCGGCGGCGCCAGCCCCTCCCCGGCACCTTCGCATCCTCCGTACGACCCCACTCCGGCCGACTACAAGGCGGTCGAGGACCTGCTCGCCCAGCGCGCGACAGCGGCCCTAGAAGGCGACGAGGCGGCCTTCCTCGCCACCGTCGACCCCCGCGACCAGAAGCTCGTCGATCAGCAGCAGACGATCTTCACCAACCTCCAGCACCTTCCGATGAAGTCGCTCGCCTACGAGGTGAAGAGCCTCGACCACACCCCGGACGAGGTCCGCAACCACGGCGTCCTCTTCGCTCCGCTGGTCACCGAGGTGGCCCAGCTCGAGGAGGCCCACCGGGCGCCGGTCGCCAACGCGACCGACATGACCTTCGTACGTCACGACGGCGGCTGGGTGATCGGACGGGACCGGCCCGCACCCGAGGACAGGTACAGCCGGCCGTGGTTCGGCGGCCCGGTCGAAGCCGCGACCGGGCGTTCGGTCGTCGTCGTCACCGAGCGCGACGGGCCCACCAGTGCCGCCGAGCTCCTGGACCGCATCTCGGCGGCACGCGCCGAGATCAAGGAGACCCTCGAACCCGTGTGGCGCGGCGAGCAGGGGGAGGAGCCGCTGCTCATCGACGCGACGTACAACGGCCAACCGCCCGGAGACACCTTCGAGGGCGATGACGGCGCCGCCGCGGTGACCTACTGGGTCGACGCGACCGGGTTCATGTCGGGTTTCGCCGGAGCCGTCGTCAAGGACAACCCCGTCGCGACCAATCGGCTGGCCACGGATGGCCGCACGTTGCGCCACGAGCTGAGCCATGTCTACGGCCCGGCGCTGGTGCCCACCTGGGTCAACGAAGGGCTCGCGGAGTACCTCTCCGGCTGCGAGTCCAACGTCTGCGACGAGGATGAGCAGCGCGATGAGCTGCTCGCGCACGAGCGAGCGATCCCGGGCGACGAGGAGTGGGGCGAGGACGGTTCGATCGACTACGCCGTCTCCCATGCAGCGGTCTCGTGGCTGATCGACGAGAACGGCGGTCTCGATGACTTCCTCGAGTTCTGCAACGACTTCTACCTGCACCTGCCGAGCGGTACCGACGACTTCCACGACGGGACGGGCAAGGCCCTGCGCGAGTCGTACGGCATCACCGAGAAACAGCTGGTCGACGGCACCTGGTCCTGGTTCGAGCGGCTCCCTTCCGATTGACTGGAAACATGCGACCGACAACGCCCATCCGCGGGGACATCCACTCCGAACCCAGTCACATGAAATCCCGCATCGTGGCTGTGCTCGCTCTTGTCCTCCTCGCCGCCGGTTGCGGCACCGACGCCGACCAGGCCGAGGAGCCGACGACCCCGGCCGCCTCGACGCCGTCGGCCGCCGAGCCCACCTCCAGCGAGCTGCCTGCCGACGACCCTGCCTGCGAAGCGCCGGGACGCTACACCGACTACTCCGCCGGGGCGGTCGCCGAGAAGTGCTACACCGACACGATCCTCTTCTTCCACGCACCGTGGTGCCCGGAGTGCCGCGGGTTCGAGGAGGCGATCAAGGGCGGCGAGGTTCCTGACGGGGCACAGATCCTGAAGGTCGACTACGACTCCGCGACCGACCTGCGCAAGCAGCACGAGGTGACGATCCAGTCGACCTTCGTACGGGTCGATCCGGCCGGTGACACGGTCAAGCTCTGGTCGGGCTACGGTCAGGACAAGTCGGTGGACGCCATTCTCGAGAACACCCAGTGACGCTGCTGCTGGCGTCGTTCCTCGCCGGGGCGCTCTCGGTGCTCGCCCCCTGCGTGGTCGCGTTCGTGCCGGTGATCCTCTCCCGCGGGACCGGTGAGCGCCGGCCGTGGGTGGCGGTGGCCGCGCTCGGTGTCTCCGTCATCGTGTTCAGCGTCCTGCTCAAGTCGACGACGCTGCTGATCGACGTCCCGCCCCGGTTCTGGAGCATCGTGTCCGGTGTGATCGTGGCGCTCTTCGGCGTCGTGATGATCTGGCCACGGCTGTGGGACGCGGTGGCGTTCCGCCTCGGGCTCGGATCGCGCGCCCAGGAGCGTCTGGCCCGGGCGAGCACCCGGCGCGGGCTCGGCGGCGACATCCTCCTGGGCGCGAGCATGGGGCCGGTCTTCAGTGCGTGCAGCCCGACGTACGCCTTGATCGTGGCCGCCATCCTTCCGGCCGAGCCGCTGCGTGGCCTCGGCTACCTGCTCGCGTACGTCGCCGGCCTGACGCTCCTGCTGGCCGCGGTCATGGTGGGCGGGCGAGCGTTGATCGCCCGCCTCCGGTGGGCGATCGACCCCGAGGGCACGTTCCACAAGGTGCTCGGCGTCGTCCTGGTGCTCATCGGTGTCGCGATCGCGACCGGACTGGACAAGGCCCTGCTCACCCTGCTCGTGGAGCAGGGGCTCTTCGACTGGCAGATCGGCCTGGAAGGCCGGCTCAGCACGGATCAGTGACCCGATCTGGGATGTCGTTCGGGGCCGCTCGGAACGATCGGCCGCGCAGGAGCGGCACCACCGACGAGCCGTCCGTCTCGGAGGCCACGACCACGTCGTCGGCGTAGCCCTTCGCGGTCAGCTCTCGGCCGCCGGCGCAGGCGTGGAGCGCGTCCGGAAGATCCGCCGCGCCGAAGGTGTCGCGCGCCATCGCGGCCTCGGGCGAGAGATCGCCCGGGTCGAGAGCGGCCAGGACCGCCCCGGCGCCCCAGAGGTCCTCGACCGCGGGACGGAGCGTGCCGTCCGGCCAGCGCTCCCCCGACGCGACGAAGCCGACGATCGCGCCGTCGGCGCAGCGAGGAGCGAGCCACTCGGCGACGGCGGTGCGGTTGCGGAGCGAGGCGCCGATGACCGTGGCGCCGCCCTCAGCGAGCAGGCTGCTGATCGTCGAGCCGTTGGGCGAGGGCAGCACGAGACGCCGGACACCCTCAGCCCTGCGCAGCGACGCGGGCGAGAGCGAGGGCCGGCCCGGCACCGCGTCCTGACGCTGGACCGCGAGAACGGCATCGTGCTCGCGTGCGTACGCCTCCGCCCGGTCGTCACGCCACCGGAACGGGAACACCTCGATCCCGCGCTCGACGGCGACCGTCAGCGTCGTGGTGAACGAGAGCACGTCCACCACGACGGCGATGTCCACCGGACCGATCGCCTCGGCGCCCACCGGCCCCCACTCGAGCCGGAACCGGTAGGCGTGCTGACGGTGCTGAGGGTCGAAGGTCGTCACACACCGAGGTTAAATACCCGCTCGCCGCATCCGGGAGAAACGATCGGAACTGGTTCGCCTGGTCGACGGGGCCGTCTCAGCCGTGCTCCAAGCGCTCGATCACTCCGGTGAGACCGGACTCGATGTAGGTGGGTTCGCCCTCATCCAGACCGTGGAGCACCTCGTGCCAGGGGCCGAGGCGGTGCCAGACGAACGCCCGACGCTCCTGTTGCGGATCAGGTCGGTAACTGGCGCGGATGCCCTCACGGAATCGCTCCGGGGTGCCGTGGAGTGTCCAGGCGAGGTCGATCGCCGGATCCCGCAGGCACGAGTCGGTCCAGTCGATGACGCCCGAGACGACACCTGCCTCGACCAGCAGGTGGGCAGGCCCGAGATCGCCGTGCGCGAGAGACAGCGGCGTCGTTTCCCCGGCCTCCGCAATCAATCCAGCACCCGGTTCACGCAACGTCGCCGGAAGCAGCGGAACTACTTCCCTCTCCATCCGCGCGAAGGTGAAGCCGAGGCCGCTGTCGAACCTTGCCTCGAGTCCAAGCGCACCCAGATCCAGATCGTGGAGCGTCCGCAGGAAATCGCCGACGATCACTCCGTCACCCCTGGTCAAGGCCGAGGGTGTCGCGGCGGCACCCGGAACGATCTGATGCCGAACTCGCCACGGGCCATCAGCGTCCGCGGGGATCTCGTACGGAACCGGCACGACGAGTGGCAGAAGCGGTGCGATCACGGGCAGGAGCCGACACTCCCACTCGAGGCCGTCACGCACGTCCGGGCGTCGCGGTATCCGCTCGATGAAGGCCACCCCATGAGCATCGTCGACGATCGCCGCCTCGCTGTCCCAGCCGGGGACAGCCACCGGCCGCCGGGTGCTCACGCGACCGGCTCGCCGAGACAAGGTCGAAGATTGCAGCCACCACGTGACTGGGATCTTCGACCTTGTTCACTCAAGCGATGACCTCGACGCATCGGACTCAGGCGAGCAGCTTCGCCATCTGCGGAGCGATCTCGCGCAGCGCGCGACCACGGTGGGAGATGGCGTCCTTCTCCTCGATCGACAGTTCGGCAGACGTACGTCCATCCGCGGTGTCGACCGCGACGAACAGCACGTCGTAGCCGAAACCGCCGGCGCCACGGACCTCACGGAGAACCCGCCCGTCCATTCGTCCCTCGACGACGATCTCGCCGCCGTCCCAGACGAACGCGATCGCGCACGCGAAGTGGGCGCCGCGACGCTCGTCGGGGACATCGGAGAGCTGAGCCAGAAGCAGCTCGTTGTTGCGCTCGTCAGACTTGGGTGGGCCGCCCCAACGTGCGGAGAGCACGCCGGGCATGCCGTTGAGCGCGTCGACGCACAGACCCGAGTCGTCCGCGACGGTCGGCAGCCCGGTGGCCGCGAAACCGGCCCGCGCCTTGATCAGCGCGTTGCCCTCGAACGTCGGTGCGTCCTCGACCGGCTCGTCGTAGTGGGTGACGTCATCGAGGCCGACGACCGAGACTCCGGGCACCAGCGGCGAGAGGATGCGGAACATCTCCCCCAGCTTCTTGGCGTTGCGCGAGGCGACGTGGATCTTCGGCTCAGCCGGCAAGTGCGGCCTCCTGCAGCTTGGTCAGGTCGGCGCAGCCCTTCTCGCCCAGCGCCAGCAGGGCGTCGAGCTCGGCGCGGTCGAAGGCGACGCCCTCGGCAGTGCCCTGGACCTCGACGAACTTGCCCTCGCCGGTCATTACGATGTTCATGTCGGTCTCGGCGCGGACGTCCTCCTCGTAGGGGAGGTCGAGCCGCGGCGCGCCGTCGATGATCCCGACCGAGATCGCCGCGACGGAGCCGGTCAGCGCCTTCTGCACGCCGAGTGAGGCGACCGCGTCGGCGAGCGCGATGTAGGCACCGGTGATCGCGGCCGTGCGCGTCCCACCGTCGGCCTGCAGCACGTCGCAGTCGATGTTGATCGTGTTCTCGCCCAGGGCCTTGTAGTCGATCACGGCACGCAGCGAGCGCCCGACCAGGCGGGAGATCTCGTGGGTACGTCCGCCGATCTTGCCCTTCACCGACTCGCGCGAGGAGCGCTCGTGGGTGGCGGCCGGGAGCATCGCGTACTCCGCCGTCACCCAGCCCAGCCCGGAGCCCTTACGCCAGCGCGGGACACCCTCGGAGGCCGAGGCGGCGCACAGCACGCGGGTCTTGCCGAACTCGATGAGGACGGAACCGGCCGCGTGGTCGAGCCAGTTGCGGGTGATCTTGATGGGGCGCAGCTCGTCGTCGGCGCGCCCGTCTGCTCGATTCGTCACGCCGACCACCCTAGGGGACCGAGCGAGGTGGACCGCAATGGTTACGCCTGTGACGCCTGAGGCGCCACATCCTTCGCATCCGCAACGGTTCCGGTCCGCAGGACCCTCCGGACGACAAGCGGGGGCGAGTGCTGAAGCACCCACCCCCGCGTGTTGTGTCCGAAGAGCTACTTCAGCTCGGACTTGAGGACCCGCATCGTGCCGAGCACCAGCGGCAGCCCGACCCACAGCGCGATCGAGGTGAAGAGCCTGGCGTATCCGAGCGCCCCGTCCTCGACGGCGACACCGGCTGTCTGCATCTGGTCCCCGGCGATGAACGGCATCATCGCGACCTGCATCGAGATCCACGGGAAGACGTTCTGCGCCCAGTCGAAGACGAAGTAGAGCGCACTGAAGACAGAAGCCTCCAGGATCAGCGTGTAGCCGTAGTAGATGACCAGCGCGGCCGGGGTGTTGAGCAGCAGCATCGCGAAGCCGAAGCCCATGAGCAGGTAGAGGATCTGCGTCGCCAGCGTCCAGGCAAGCGCCTCGCCGGTGACGTTCCAGTTCGGATCCGTTCCGGCGATCGCCCCGCCGAGCAGCGTGCCGAGCGCACCGACGCCGACCGCGATGGCCATGGTCACGATGCCGAGGACGAAGACGGCCACGAGCTTCGCGAAGACGACCTTGAGCCGGCTCGGCTCGAGCGTGAAGGTGACCATATGGGTGCGCTGGCCCCACTCCTGGGTCACGATCATGATCGCCAGCACCGGCACCAGCAGCGAGACCGGGAAGGAGAGCGCGCTCATCCAGTTGTAGGCATCCAGCGCGGCCATGTCGGCCAGCGCCGTGATGAGCAGGATGACGGCTGCGACCAGGGCGATCAGCCCGCCGGTGATCATCAGCATGACGCGGCCGGCGCGGGTGTCGGTCATCTTTCGCCACTCGACCATGACCAAGCGCCCGAACGGCACCTTGGTGGCGGTCGGCAACGGGGTCGACGGCGCTACGGATACGGCGCTCATGCGGAAGCTCCTTCGGCGTGGATCTGAGTGGTGCTCTCGCGCTGAGTCTCGGCGGTGAGCTGCAGGAAGATGTCCTCGAGCCCGGCGCCGCCGTCACGCAGGTCGGTGAGCACGACGTTGGCCTCCAGGGCCGCCTTGCCGACCTCGGCCGGTGCGGCGGAGACACGCATGCCGGTGCCGACCGGCTCGACGCTGTAGCCCTTGGCCTTGAGCGCGACGGTGAGCGCCTCGTTGTCCAGGGCGGTGACCAGGGCCTGGCCTCCGGTGGCCTGACCGGCCAGGATCGTGTCCTTGGTGCCCTGCGCGACGATGCGGCCGTTGCCGATGAGGATCAGCTCGTCGGCGATCTGCTCGACCTCGTGCAGCAGGTGGGAGGAGAGCAGGACGGTGCCGCCGCGGTCGGCGTACTCCTTCAGCAGGCCGCGCATCCAGCGGATGCCGGCCGGGTCGAGACCGTTGGCCGGCTCGTCCAGGATCAGCACCTTGGGGTCGCCGATCAGCGCGCTCGCGATACCGAGGCGCTGCTTCATGCCCAGGGAGTAGTTCTTGATGCGGCGCTTGGACTCCGACGGCGTCAGCGAGACCAGCTCGAGCATCTCGTCGACGCGCGACTTGGGCAGGCCCATCGTCATCGCGGCGAGCGTGAGCACCTCGCGGCCGGTGCGGCCGTCGTGCTGGGCGCTGGCGTCGAGCAGCACACCGACGTGGCGGCCCGGGTTGGGGAGGTCGGCATAGAGGCTGCCGTCGATCGTTGCACTGCCCTTGGTGGGATTGGTCAGTCCGACCATGATGCGCATGGTGGTCGACTTGCCCGCGCCGTTCGGGCCGAGGAAGCCGGTGACTTTGCCGGCCTCGGCGATGAACGACACGTCGTCGACCGCGGTGAAGGGCCCGTAGACCCTCGTCAGTCCTTCGACTTTGATCATGATGCCCATCCTGCCCTGCGCGCCGCCCGAACGGCATCGGACATACGGATGACCTGCGACCCGACGAAAGTATGGGGCCGGTCTCGACCGCGGCATCGGGTCCGCCGGACTCAGGTTCACTAACGTGGGGGCTGTGCAACAACGCTCCCCCGACGACTATCAACCACGCCTGAGCCTGTGGGGACACGTCTGGCGCTATCTCGCCGCGCTGGGCATCAGTGCGCTCGGGTTGACCAGCAGCGTCGGCGGCTGGCCGGATTGGCGTTTCGCGCTCGACGTCAGCCTCGGCGTCATCAGCCTGGTCCTGGTCTTCTGGCGGCGTCGCTGGCCGGTCACGATCACCACCATCGTCACCATCGCCAGCGCGTTCTCGATGCTCGCAGCGGGCGCGTCCGCCCTCGCGCTGGTCTCGCTGGCGACCCGGCGGCGCTGGCGCGAGATCATCCCCATCTCGCTGCTCAGCTTCGTGGCCGGGATGTTCTGGTTCGCCGTGATGGACACCGCCACCCCCACGGCCGGGCCGTCGGCGTTCGTGATGTGGGGGCTCAACATCGGTCTCAGCGTGGTGGTCATCGGGGCGATCGTCGCGTGGGGCATGTACATCGGGTCGCGGCGCGAGCTGATCGCCGCGCTGCGGCTCCGCGCCGAGACCGCCGAGGCCGAGCAGGCCCTGCGTGTCGCGCAGGCCCGCGAGACCGAGCGGCGGCGGATCGCCCGCGAGATGCACGACGTGCTCGCCCACCGGATCTCCCACATCTCGATGCAGGCCGGGGCGCTCGCCTACCGCGAGGATCTCTCCGCCGACCAGATCCGGAGCGAGGTCGGCACCATCCGCGACGGCGCCCACCGGGCGCTCGAGGACCTGCGTACCGTCCTCGGAGTGCTCCGCGGCAACGGCGAGGACCCCGAGACCGCGCCCCAGCCGACGTACGCAGATCTCGGCCGTCTCATCGAGGAGACTCGCGCCGGAGGCATGAACATCACCATGGAGGACGACGTCGAGGGCTCGCCGCCTGAGGCGGTGGGGCGCTCGATCTACCGGGTCGTGCAGGAGGGCATCACGAACGCCCGCAAGCATGCGCCCGGGGCGGCCCTGAAGGTGACGTTGCGGGGCTCCGAGGAGCACGGGATCGACGTGCTGCTGCGCAACCGGCTCGGCTTCGACTCCAACACTCCCGGCTCCGGCCTCGGCCTCATCGGGCTCACCGAACGCGTCGACCTCGCCGGCGGAAGGCTCGCGCACCGCTTGGAAAAGGATGTCTTCATCCTCGAAGCGTGGCTACCGTGGGGCCAGTGAACAGCCCAGAGCCCAGCCCGGACAGCCCGATCAAGATCAAGGTGGGGATCGTCGACGACGACCCGCTCGTGCGCTCTGCCCTCGGCCTGATGCTCGGCGGCCAGGCCGACATCGAGGTCGTCGGCGAGGCGACCGACGGCCAGGAGGCGCTCACCCTGGTGCGTACGGCCGGCCCTGATGTGGTGCTGATGGACATCCGGATGCCGCGGGTCAACGGACTCGAGGCGACCCGTCGGGTGCTGGCCGAGGCCAAGCCTCCGCACGTGATCGTGCTGACCACCTTCGGCGCCGACGAGTACGTCGTCGACGCGCTCGCGGCGGGCGCCGACGGGTTCCTCCTCAAGGACACTCCTCCGCCAGAGATCGTCGCCGCGATCCGTACGGTCATGGTCGGGGAGGCGATCCTCTCCCCCAGGGCCACGCGCACCCTGATCACCCGGCTCCGAGCCGAGCCGACCGGCGACCGCGCCGCTGCCGCCGTACGCCGGCTCGACACCCTCACCGAGCGCGAGCACGAGGTCGCGCTCGCTGTCGGGCGCGGGCTGAGCAACGCCGAGATCGCCAAGGAGCTCTACCTCTCGATCCCGACCGTCAAGGCGCACGTCTCCCGGCTCTTCGACAAGCTCGGCGCCACCAACCGCGTCCAGATCGCGATCACGGTCCACGACGCGGGACTGGTCTGACCCACCGTCGGTCGAGCCGCCGTCGTGAGGAACGAGCGACGGCGTGTCGAGACCAGCAGCGGTCAGATGTCGTAGACGGCCCCCGTGGCCGCCAGCTCGATCGGCCCCTCGTACGCCGAACGGGCCTCGCGCACGGCATCGGCGGAGTCGTGCCAGGGCGGGACGTGGGTGACGATCAGCTTCTTCGCCCGAGCCTTGGTGGCGTACTCCCCCGCGTGGACGCCGGTGATGTGCACGCCGGGCGGGTTGTCGACGCCGTCGCGGAAGGCGGCCTCGCACAGGAACAGGTCGGCGTCGGCGGCGATGTCGAGGAGCGCCTCGGTCTCGGCGGTGTCACCGCTGTAGCCGAGGACCTTGCCGTTCGCCTCGATCCGGAGCCCGTACGCATCGACCGGATGCTCCACGGCGGTCGGGGTGATCACGAACGGTCCGAGATGGATCGGACCGGTGTAGGTCGAGAACGCGAACTCCTCGCGCATCCCGGGACGCTTGGGCAGGTCGTAGGCCTTCGCCAGCCGTCGGCCGGTGCCCTTGGGGCCGTAGACCGGGATCGGGGGCTGCGGGCCGGTCGGATGCCATTTGCGCAGGACGTAGTAGGAGGTCATGTCGACGCAGTGGTCGGCGTGCAGGTGAGAGATCAGGACTGCGTCGATGAGCAGCGGGTCGACATAGCGCTGCAGCACACCGAGCGCGCCGTTGCCCATGTCGAGCACGATCCGCCACGTACGTCCGGTCTCGTCCTCGGCCTCGACCAGGTAGCAGGAGGCCGGGCTGTCGGGTCCGGGGTAGGAGCCCGAGCACCCGATGATGGTCAGCCGCATCCCCGAGGTCATCCCATCCCTCCGGCGAACTGCTGGGCGGCGGCGAGCTCGGGGCCGAGGAACCGGGCGCCGATCGCCTTGAACTCCGCCGGGTTGCCGGTGGTGAGGAACGTGTAGGTCGGCTCCCCGCCCTCGCGCATCAGGTCGTTCTCGGCGAGGACGCGGTAGACGTCCTTCGCCGACTCCTCGGCGCTGCTGACCAACGTCACGTTGTCGCCCATCACATAGGAGATCACACCAGTCAGGAGCGGATAGTGGGTGCATCCGAGGATCAGCGTGTCGACCCCTGCGCTGGTCAGCGGATCCAGATACTCGTGCGCTGCGGCGAGAAGCTCCTCGCCGCCCGTGACACCGGACTCGACGAAAGGTACGAACCGAGGGCAGGCCCGGGTGTGCAGCGAGACGTGCGGCGCGGCGGCGAACGCGTCGTCGTAGGCCATCGACTCGGCCGTCGCACGGGTGCAGATGACCCCGATCCGACCGGTCCGAGAGGCGGCGACGGCGCGACGGGTCGCGGGCAGGATGACCTCGACCACTGGCAGCGGCCGGTAGCGCTCACGGGCGTCGCGCAGCATCGCCGCCGAGGCGGAGTTGCAGGCGATGACCAGGGCTTTCACACCTTGCTCGACGAGATGGTCGAGGCACTCCAGGGCATACTCGCGGACCTCGGCGATCGGCTTGGGCCCGTAGGGGGCGCGGGCGGTGTCGCCGACGTACAGGATCGACTCGTGGGCGAGCTGGTCGATCACGGACCGCGCCACGGTGAGACCGCCGAAGCCCGAGTCGAAGATCCCGATCGGGGCGTCGCGATCGGGCTGGGCTGAACCCAGTGGCGAGGGCGAACCCAGGGACGAGACGGACTGCACGATCGTCAAGGCTAGGCCCAAACACCGCCTCTTCGCAGTGCTGGGGGTCACCCGAGATCCATCTCACGTTCACGAGCGGCTGCTGAAGGTTCGCCTTGGGCGCCATCGGCTTCACTTAAGGTGTGCCGGTGCGTCGCCTCTTCCCGCTCGTCTCCGTCGGTGTCTTCGTCGCCGTCGTGCTCGTCGTGGCTCTCACCGCGCTGCCCGACGGTGCCGACCGCGAGGAGCGGGAGCCCAGCCAGGTCGACCGGAAGGTGCTCGCGATCTCGATCGACGGGTTGAACCCGGACGCGCTCGCCAGGCTCGGGCAGACGAGGACGCCCAGCATCCATCGGCTGATCGACGAGGGCGCCTCGACGCTCAACGCCCGCACTGCCTATGAGAAGAACATCACCCTGCCCAACCACACCGGGATGGTCACCAGCGACCCGATCGACGCCGACGAGGGCGGTCACGGGGTCACCTGGAACGTCGGCGACCCGTCGAGGTCGATCGCGGCCACCGAGGACTCGGTGTTCACCGTCGCCCACGACGCCGGGCTCAGCACCGGGGTCTTCGCGACCAAGCAGAAGTTCGAGCTGTGGCAGCGCGCCTGGGAGGACGACATCGACCTCTTCGCAGCCGTCGACGACCACGACAGGCTGGTCGCGAAGGCTGCGAAGGACCTGGCCTCCGAGCAGCGGGACCTCACCTTCGTACATCTGTCGCTTCCCGACGTCGCCGGGCACGCCTCAGGCGGGATGTCGCCGGAGTACCTGAACGCAGTCGAGGAGTCCGACGCACAGGTCGGCCAGCTTCTCGACGTCATCGAGGCCGACCCGGGCCTCGAGAATGAGCTGGACGTCATCCTGACCGCCGACCACGGCTTCAAGCCCAGGATCACCAACCACTCCGAGAAGGTCTACGAGAACTACCGGATTCCGTTCATCGTCTGGGGTCCCGACGCCGGTGCCGGCGAGGACCTCTACCGGCTCAACGCCGACGACTACCGCGACCCCGGCAAGGGGCGTCCCGGATACGAAGGCCCCCAGCCCGTACGCAACGCCGACCTCGGCAACCTGGCCCTGGACCTCCTCGGCCTCGGGCCCATCGAGACCAGCGACATCGGCAAAGAGCAGACACTCGACGTGAAGTGACGTTGTCGGAACCATCCACGAGCAGACACGTCTTTGAGGTACGTTTCGAACGTAACCTCCCAAGGAGCGTGAATGTCAGTCAGCCGGATCGCTCGAGCGGCCTTGCACAGGGGCCGACGCGCGCAGCGGGTCACGATCATCGGCGCCGGCATCGGCGGGCTGACGCTCGCCGTCGAGCTGCGCCGACTGGGCATCGACGTCGAGGTTTACGAGGCCGCGACCGACCCGCGACCGAGCGGCGACGCCGTCTTCCTCCCGGCCAACGCAACCCGGCTCCTCGGACGTATCGGCCTCGAGCCCGCCCTCGGTGAGGCCTCGGCGAGAGTCGACGGACTGATCTGGCGCGACGGGCACACCGGCGCCACGATCGGCCGGCTGCTCTCCGCCGGGGATTACGCCGCGCGCGCCGGTGCGCCCGGCTACGGCATCGGCCACGCCGACCTGCACGCGCTCCTGCGCGAGGCGTTCGGCACCGACGGGCTCCACCTCGGCCACCGCGTAGTCGGTCTCACCGACGACGGGCACGGGCCGGCCTCGCTCGAGCTCGCGGTCGGTGAGTCGGTCGAGGCAGACCTGGTCATCGGCGCCGACGGCGCCCGCTCGATCCTGCGCGAGCACGTCGTCGGCTACGACGACGCCCAGTTCTCCGGCTGCCTCGCCTGGCGCGGGACCATCCCGCGCTCGCGGCTCACACTGCTTCCCGATCCAGCCCGACTGCAGCTGTGGCTCGGCGCCGATGGCCACCTGATACACCATCCGATCGGCAACGGCGACCATGCCTTCCTCCTGGTCAAGCGGCAGACCGGGCCCTGGGCCCCAGAGTCATGGGGCTGGCCCTCCGACCAGGACGAGCACATCCACGCGTACGCCGGCTGGCACCCCGCCGTCGTCCAGATGATCTCCGCGGCGCCGGTCTCCGAGCACTGGGCGCTCTTCCACCGGCCACCCCTGTCCACCTGGTCGCGCGGCAGCGTCACGCTGCTGGGGGATGCCGCTCACCTGACGCTCCCCCACCACTGCCAAGGTGCCGCCCAGGCGATCGAGGACGCCGTTGTCCTCGCCGGCTGCCTCGCCGCCGACGACGACTGGGAGCGTGCCCGGACCAGCTACGAGGTGCGCCGCCGCGACCGCACCCGCCGGATCCAGGTCGCCTCCCAGGCCACCGCCGACGTCCTCCACCTCCCCGACGGCCCACGCGCCCAGGCCCGCAACAAGCGGCTCGGGTCACCTGATGCCTACGACCGCCACCTCGCCTGGATCCACGAGCACGATGCTGCGACCGGCCTCCCCCACCCGTAACTCCGCGGCCCACTTCGGCGTTGCCGAGGTGTGAGGGCCTTCCCCGGACGCAGAGGGTTCATCGCGCTCGGCATCTGGACGATGTACGCCGCCGCCGTCGCCGTAGCGCTGGCCCAGCTCGGCTCCGGTCCTTCTGCCAGCGGCGGACGCCCGCTCGCCCCCGGCAGCCCCGCCGCGCTCATCGCGCAGCACGACTGCTGGAGCGCGAAAGCACCGGGCAACATGACCGGCAGGCTCCCCAGCCACGCCATCGTCGCCACCGGAGCCACGCCGCGCTACGTCGACTCCGGCCTCACCGGCAAGGCCCTCGACCAGGTCTTCGAGGGCGAGGACCACGGCCTCGTCGTCTACGCCTTCTGCCGCTGAGGGGCGGGCCCGACCGGCGCGACGGTTGTCAGGCCCAGAGCTGGCCCTCGAGGCCCTCCTCGGCGTCGTCGATGGTGCCTTCGTATGCACCGGTGGAGAGGTACTTCCAGCCGCCGTCGGCGACGACGAAGGCGATGTCAGCCTTCTCCCCGGCCTTGAGGGACTTGGCGGCCTGGGCGAGGGCGGCATGCAGGATGGCGCCGGTGGAGATGCCGGCGAAGATGCCCTCCAGCTCGAGGAGCTCGCGGACGCGGCGTACGGCGTCCCGAGGGCCGACGGAGAAGCGGGCGTCGATCAGGGACGCGTCGTACAGCTCGGGGACGAAGCCCTCGTCGAGGTTGCGCAGGCCGTAGACGAGCTCGCCGTAGCGCGGCTCGGCGGCCACGATGCGTACGTCCGGCTTGGCCGAGCGGAAGAAACGGCCGACGCCCATGAGCGTGCCGGTCGTGCCGAGTCCGGCGACGAAGTGGGTGACGGAGGGCAGGTCGGCCAGCAGCTCGGGGCCGGTGCCCTCCTCGTGCGCGAGCGCGTTGGCGGAGTTGCCGTACTGGTAGAGCATCACCCAGTCGGGGTGCTCCGCCGCCACGCGCTTGGCGACCCGGACGGCCTCGTTGGAGCCACCGGCGGCGGGCGAGGAGACGATCTCGGCGCCCCACATCCGCAGCAGCTGACGCCGCTCCTCGGAGGTGTTCTCCGGCATCACGCAGACGATCCGGTAGCCCTTGAGCTTGGCCGCCATGGCCAGCGAGATCCCGGTGTTGCCCGACGTCGGCTCGAGGATCGTGCAGCCAGGGCGGAGCCGCCCGTCCTTCTCGGCCTCCTCGACCATCCGAAGAGCCGGGCGGTCCTTGATCGAGCCGGTCGGGTTGCGGTCCTCGAGCTTGGCCCACAGCCGTACGTCGGGCGATGGCGAGAGGCGGGGCAGGCCCACCAGCGGGGTGCCCCCGACCGACGCCAGCAGGTTGTCGTAGCGCATGGGGTCCATGGTCGCATCAACCGATCGGCTGATGCCCACACGCGCCGATCGCCCGATCCGTGAGACCGCGGGGCACGACAGGCTGGGAGTATGCATCAGGAGCGAGAACCAGCGGTCGTCGTGGACGGCCTACGCAAGACCTATGGCGACAAGGTGGCGGTCGACGAGATCAGCCTGAGCGTCCACGAGGGCGAGATCTTCGGCATCCTCGGCCCCAACGGGGCTGGCAAGAGCACGACCGTCGAGGCGATCGCCGGCCTGCGGGTCGGCGACCGGGGCCGGATCCGGGTCCACGGTATCGACCCCTGGAGCGACCGCGCCGCCCTCACCGAGGTGCTCGGCGTGCAGCTCCAGGAGGCGAAGCTGCAGCAGAAGATCACGGTCCAGGAGGCCCTGGAGCTGTGGAGTGCCTTCTACCCCGACCCCGAGGCTTGGGCGCCGCTGGCCGAGCGGCTGGGGCTCGGCGCTCATCTGCGGCAGCGGTTCGAGGACCTCTCCGGTGGCCAGCAGCAACGGCTCTCGATCGCGCTGGCGCTGATCGGCCGCCCGCGGGTCGTCGTGCTCGACGAGCTCACCACCGGCCTGGACCCGCGGGCGCGTCGCGAGGTGTGGGACCTGGTGCGAGACGTACGCGACCGGGGCGTGACCGTCATCCTGGTCACCCACTCCATGGAGGAGGCGCAGACGCTCTGCGACCGGATCGCGATCGTCGATGCCGGCCGGATCCGCGCCCTCGACACCCCGGCAGGCCTCATCGCCGCAGGCACGGCCGCCACGACCACCACCTTCGACACCTCGGCCGCGATCGACCTGGTCTCCCTACGCGAGATCGACGGCGTCACCGCCGCGTACAGCGCGAACGGCACCATCACCGTCGAGGGTGCCGAGGGGGTCGCCCTCGCCGTCATCGAGGCGCTGCGTACGCAGGGGGTGTCCCCCCAGCGGCTCCGGATCGCCGCCGGAAGCCTCGACTCCGCCTACCTCGACCTCACCGACACTCCGCAGGAGATCACGCGATGACCAGCCCGACAGCAGCCGTGATCCGGACCGAGTCCAGGCTCTTCGCCCGCGAACGGCTCTCGCTCTTCTGGATCGTCCTGTTCCCGAGCCTGCTCCTGGGCGTGCTCGGGCTCATCCCGAGCTTCCGCGAGGAGAGCGCCGACTTCGGCGGCCGGAGCCTGATCGACCTCTACGTCCCGGTCACCGTGCTGCTCTCGATGATCATGGCGTCGATCATGACGATGCCGGCGACGCTGACCGGCTACCGCGAGAACGGGATCCTGCGACGGCTCGGCACGACACCCGCCAAGCCGTTCGCGATCCTGCTCGGCCAGGTGCTGGTGCACGCCGCTGCGGTCGCCGCCTCGTCGGTGATCGTGATCGTCCTCGGCCGGGTCGCGTTCGGGACCCCGCTGCCGGAGTCGGTCGTCGGTTATGCGGTGGCGTACGTCCTGGCGCTGATCGTCTCGCTCGGGATCGGGGCCGCGATCACGGCCGTCTCGCCCAACGCGAAGGCCGGCCAGGTCGTGGGGATGGTGGTCTTCTTCCCGTGCATGTTCACGGCCGGGGTCTACTTCCCGGTCGAGGTGTTCGGCGGCACGGTGCGCGACGTCATCTCGCTCACGCCCTACGGCGCGGCCTCCAACGCACTCAACGACGCCACCGCCGGGAGCTTTCCGGAGCTGGTCGACCTGGCGGTCATGGGCGGCTGGGCGGTCGTGCTCTACGTGATCGCCGTGCGGATCTTCCGCTGGGAATGAGATGGTCCTCTACATGACCTCGGCGAACGAGCACGAGCAGCGCTGGGAGCGCAATCTCAAGGCGCTTCCCTTCGCGCTGCTCGCGCTCGCCACGGTCATCAGCGTCGCGACCATCCCCGAGCTGGGCCCGCACGCGGTCGGGATGCAGGTGACCCTGGGTGTGCTGGTGGCGGCGACCGCGGCGTGGATCTGGCGGTGGATGTATGTCCACGGCCGCCCGCATCCGGTCGGCTACGCCGGGCGCACTCTGCTGGCCGCCGCCCTCACCCTCATCCATCCGCTCTTCTGCATCTTCGCCTGGATCGGGTTCCTGGACGCGTTCGACTCCTTCCGCGGGCGCTGGCGATGGGTGGCGATGGCGGCCACCGCGCTGATCATGGCCGTCGGCCAGACCGGCGGGCCGCCGCCCTACGACAACCCGTGGCAGGGCGCACTGCTGCCCATGCTCTTCCTCGTCAACTTCGGGCTCGCCAGCCTGATGGCCCGCTACAGCATCCATCTCGACGCCGTCAGCCGGGAGCGGGCCGACACCATCATCAGGCTGGAGCGGGCGCACGCCGAGAACGCCAAGCTGCAGGAGCGGCTCCTCGCGCAGTCGCGGGAGAGCGGTGTACGCGACGAGCGCGAGCGCCTCGCCCGCGAGATCCACGACACCATCGCGCAGTCGCTCGCCGGCGTCGTGGCCCAGCTCCAGGCCGCGGAGGGCTGCACGGACACCGAGGACGTACGCCGCCGGGTCGCCCGGGCCACCGAGATGGCTCGCACCGCGCTCGTCGAGGCCCGGCGGTCCGTCCAGGACCTCACCCCCGCAGAGCTCGCCGACGCGGGGCTCCCCGACGCCTTGTCGGCATTGGTCGCGACCTGGCGCGACGACCACGGCGTCGGGGCCTCCTTCGTCGTCGTCGGCGAAGCCACGGCACTGCACTCCGAGGTCGAGGCGACCCTGTTGCGGATCGCCCAGGAGGCCCTCGCCAACGTGGCCAAGCACGCCGGGGCATCGAGGGTCGGCGTCACGCTCACCTTTGACGAGCCCGACGTCATCCTCGACGTTCGCGACGACGGCTGCGGCTTCGACCCCACCGCACCCCGCCGTGACTCGGCCTTCGGCCTGGGCGTGATGCGCAACCGCGTCCAGCGCCTCGCCGGCACCTTCACCCTGGAGTCCGCTCCGGACACCGGCACGGCGATCTCCGCGACCGTCCCCGCGCTACCCCGAGGTGCCGCATGACCCCGAGACTTCACCTTCTGGCGCCGAGGGGTCACCTTCTGACAGATAGAGGACCACAGTGATCAAGATCGTGGTCGCCGACGACCACCCGGTCGTACGCGACGGGGTGGTCGGAGTGCTCCGCGCCCAAGGCTTCGAGGTCGTCGGCCAGGCCGGCGACGGCGCCGAGGCTCTCGCCCTCGTCCATGAGCTCGAGCCGGACGTGCTCGTCCTCGACCTCCGGATGCCCGGGACCGGTGGCGTGGAGGTGATCGAGCGGCTCCGGGCACGGGAGTCGCGCACCGGCGTACTGGTCCTGACGACGTTCGACACGGACACCGACGTGGTCGCCGCGATCGAGGCGGGGGCGACCGGCTACCTGCTCAAGGACGCCCCGACACCGGACCTGGTCCAGGCCGTCCGGGCGACTGCCGCCGGCGAGACCGTGCTCTCCCCCGCCGTGGCGACCCGGCTCGCCTCCCGGCTCCGCTCACCGGGCCCGACGGCTCAGCTGAGCCCGCGCGAGCGCGAGGTGCTCACCCTCGTCGCCGGCGGGACGACCAACCGCGCGATCGCGGCGTCGCTCTTCGTCAGCGAGGCGACGGTCAAGACCCACCTGGGCCACATCTTCGACAAGCTCGGCGTCACCGACAGAGCTGCCGCGGTCGCACGAGCGTACGACCGCGGCATCCTGGGTTGAGAACGCGTCCGGGATGCAGACCGAGGTACCTCGGTCTGCAGTCACTTCCTTCGCGGAACTCCGCGAGGGAAGTGAGTGCTCACCGAGTTACCTCGGTGAGCATCCGCGCAGTTCAGCAGCCGCCGGCGACGGCGGGGAGGACTACTACCTGGTCGCCGTCCTTGAGCTCGGCGTCGAGACCGCCGATGAAACGTACGTCCTCGTCGTTGATGTAGACGTTGACGAAGCGGCGCAGGTCACCGTTGTCGATGAGGCGCTCCTTGATGCCGGAGTGGTTCGCCTCGAGGTCGTCGATGAGCGCGCTCAGGGTCTTGCCCTCGGCGCTGACTGCCTTCTCACCGGCGGTGTAGGTGCGGAGGATGGTCGGGATCTTGACCTCGATGGCCATGGGTTCTCCTAGCTGGATGTTTCTCGGGCGCATCACGACAACGTCGCGACGATGCTGATTTCTTCCTCGGTGACGTTGCCGTCGACGATGCGGAACGATCGGAACTCGACCGGGCCCTCGTCGGACCCGTGCTCGCGGGTGCTGACCAGCACGTAATGTGCGTTCGGCTCCATCGCGAGGCCGATGTCCGTGCGCGAGGGGTAGGCCTCGGTCGCCGTGTGGGAGTGGTAGACGATCACCGGCTCCTCGTCGTTGGCGTCCATCTCCTTGTAGAGCTGGAGCAGGTCGGAGGAGTCGAACTCGTAGAAGGTCGGCGAGCCGGCGGCGTTGATCATCTCGATGAACCGCTCCGGCCGGTCGGACCCCTCGGGGCCCGCGACGATCCCGCACGCCTCGTCGGGATGGTCGCGCTTCGCGTGGGCGACGATCGCGTCGTAGGTCGCCTGGTCGATGGTCAGCACGGGATCAGCCTAGGCGGGCAGAGCAGCGACGACATACGTGACCGGGTGCCGGACACGGTCACGACCGCCCGCCGCGATGGTGTAGTCAGGACGCCGCCCAGAGGGCTTCGACGATGGTCTCCTGCAGGATCCCGACCCACTGGTAGATCCCGTAGACCTGGCCCGCGGGGTCGTCCTCGGGCAGCGAGTCCCAGAAGTCCTCGTCGTCGTCCTCGACCCCGAGCCGGGTCGCGAGCGCGAGCCGGATGTCGGTGAACGAGCGCATCCATGCCTCGGCGTCGGCGATCGAGAGCTCGACGTCGATGACCATCCCGTCCTCGTCCAGCTCGGGCGGCAGCCCGGCCTCCTCGAGCGCGTCGATGATCGTCGAGGCGGCCCGCGCCTTGCCATCGCGCAGCCCGCCCTCGGTGAACCGCCGGAACTCCCCGGCAGCCTCGGCGTCGTTGCCGTAGGCCGAGGGGAAGAGCCGCTTCAGCACCGGGTCCTCGGGCTCGGTGGTCGGACCCGAGAAGTCGAGCATGGCCTCCAGCGGGTCATCGCTCTCGGCCGGCGCGGCGACCTCGTTGCGCAACAGCTCGACGAGCTGAGAGGTCAGCGAACGGAGCAGGTCTGCCTCGAACCCGGAGAAGGTCGCGATGATCTGCTTGCTGCGGCGGTGGTAGCTGAACCCGCCCATCAATCCTGCTTCTCCAGAGTCGCCCAGAGCCCGTACTCGTGCATCGCCTGCACGTCGCGCTCCATCTCCTCACGCGATCCGGAGGAGACGGCCGACTTGCCGTCGTGGTGCACCTCCATCATCAGCTTCTCCGACTTCTTCTTCGAGTAGCCGAAGTACTTCTGGAAGACGAAGGTGACATACGACATCAGGTTGACCGGGTCGTTCCAGACGATGGTCACCCACGGGGTCGCGGGCGCTACGAGGTCGTCGACCTCGGGCTCGTCGAGCTCCACGGGGCTAGGCGCACTCATGTGATCCATCGTGCCACGTACGCACCGACGGACTCGATACCGCACTCCAAGTTGATCTGTTGGCGCGCGGACGCACTCAAGACTGTGCCGATGGTGCCACGATGTGCCCGTGGACTCGACAGTGGACTCGACGGCAGGCTCGACCGCGCTCCTGACCGATCATTACGAGCTGACCATGCTCCAGGCAGCCCTGAAGGCCGGCACCGCGGAGCGCCGCGCGGTCTTCGAGCTGTTCCCCCGGCGGCTGGCCGGCGGTCGCCGCTACGGCGTGCTGGCCGGGGTCGGGCGGGCGCTCGATGCCATCGAGGCCTTCCGGTTCGGCCCGGAGCAGCTGGCAGTGCTGGAGGGAGTCGTCGACGGCCCGACCCTGGAGTGGCTGGCCGGCTACCGCTTCACCGGTGACATCTGGGGATACGCCGAGGGCGAGACCTTCTTCCCGCACTCGCCGCTGCTCGTGGTCGAGGCCAGCTTCGCCGAGGCGGTCGTCCTGGAGACGGTGCTGCTCTCGATCTACAACCACGACTCGGCCATCGCCACCGCGGCCTCTCGGATGACGCTCGCGGCCGGGGAGCGCCCGTGCATCGAGATGGGCTCGCGGCGTACCCACGAGGCGGCCGCCGTCGCCGCCGCCCGCGCGGCGTACGTCGCCGGCTTCACTGCCACCTCCAACCTCGCCGCCCGCGCCCGCTACGGCGTGCCCACCACCGGCACCTCCGCCCACGCCTTCACGCTCCTGCACGACACCGAGGAGCAGGCCTTCCGGGCCCAGGTCGCCTCCCTCGGCAAGGGCACCACGCTGCTGGTGGACACCTACGACATCGCGGAGGCGGTCGCGAAGGCGGTCGAGATCGCCGGTCCCGAGCTCGGTGCGGTGCGGATCGACTCCGGCGACCTGGGGCTGCTCGCCCATGACGTACGCCGCCAGCTCGACGACCTCGGCGCCACCGAGACCAAGATCATCGTGACGAGCGACCTCGACGAGTACGCGATCGCCGGCCTGGCCGCCGCCCCGGTCGACGGCTACGGCGTCGGCACCCAGCTGGTCACCGGCTCCGGTCATCCGACCGCCGGTTTCGTCTACAAGCTGGTCGCCCGCGAGGGCGCCTCCGGCGACCTGGAGCCGGTCGCCAAGAAGAGCGCGTCCAAGGCCTCGATCGGCGGCCGGAAGTACGCCCTGCGCCGCCGCGACCGAAAAGACGTCGCCGACGCCGAGGTGATCGGTATCGGTGCCGCGCCGGCCGGCGACCACAACGACCGTCCCCTCCTCACCCAGCTCGTGGCCAAGGGCGAGGTCGTCGGTCGTGAGCCGCTCGACGCGGCGCGTGAACGCCATCAGGCCTCGGTCGCCGAGCTTCCCGTCGTCGCCCATTCGCTCCTCAAGGGCGATCCGGTCATCCCGACGCTGTTCCAATGAACCTCGCGTTAGTGTGGCGAGCATGACGCGTGCACTGATCGTGGTCGACGTACAGAACGACTTCTGCGAGGGCGGGTCCCTGCCGGTCGCCGGCGGGGCGCGGGTGGCCTACGACATCGGTCAGCTGCTGCGTGAGCGGGCGGCGAGCAAGGAGCCGGAGCCGACGTACGGCCTGGTCGTCGCCACCAAGGACCACCACATCGACCCGGGCGACCACTTCGGCAACCCGCCGGACTACGTCACCTCCTGGCCGCCCCACTGCGTCGTCGGCACCGACGGCGAGGCGTTCCACCCCAACCTGGACCCGGTGACCTTCGACGAGATCTTCCGCAAGGGCGAGTACGCCGCGGCCTACTCCGGCTTCGAGGGCGCGGCCAACGGCGGCGCCACTCTGGTCGACTGGCTCCGGGGCCGCAGCGTGGAGGAGGTCGACGTGTGCGGGTTGGCGACCGACTACTGCGTACGCGCCACCGCGCTCGACGCGCGAGCGGCCGGGTTCCACACGACGCTGCTCTCCGACCTGACCGCCGGAGTGGCTGCGGAGAGCACCGCGGCGGCCGTCGAAGAGATGCGCGCCGCTGGGATAACGGTCTCATGACAGAAATGGGAACTTTCCGCCGATAAGGCGCGTCTGACGGTCTATTCTCTTCCGAATGGCTCCGATCTCGGCGACAGCCCCCCTTCGCCAACCCCTCTTTCGGTGGTTCTTCGCATCCCGCTCGATCAACCTGGTCGGCAACTTCATGGCGCCGGTCGCGCTCGCCTTCGCCGTGATGGAGGTGAGCGACGCACCGATCGCGATCGGTGCCGTCCTCGCGGCCCGAACCATCCCGATGATCGTCTTCATGCTCATCGGCGGCGTGCTCGCCGACCGGATGGGCCGGGCCCGGGTCCTGCTCGCCTCCAACCTGATCTCCGGGCTGAGCCAGGCGGCCGTCGCCGTCCTCGTCATCACCGGCGTCGCCGAGCTGTGGCACCTGATCGCCCTCTCCGCTCTCAACGGCATCGTCTCCGCCGCCGGCCTGCCGGCTCAGCAGGGGATCATCCCGCTCGTGGTGCCCCGCAACATGTTGCAGGAAGCCAACGTGCTGCTGTCGCTGACCCGGGCGGTCGTCGCGGTCGCCGGCCCCGGCACCGCCGGTCTGCTCGTCCTCAGCGTCGGCGCGGGCTGGGCGCTCGCGATCGACGCCGCCACGTGGATCATCGCGGCTCTGCTGTTGCTGCCGGTCAAGCTCAGCGGCACTGCCGGCAAGGCATCCATCGTCGGCGACCTGCGTCTGGGCTGGGACTACTTCCGCACCACCAGCTGGCTGTGGCTCTGCGTCGGCGCCGCGACAATGCTCAACGCACTCTACGAAGGCGGGCTGCTCACCCTCGGTCCGCAGCGGGCGGAGGGTTCATCGCTGGGCGCAGGCGGCTGGGGCCTGATCCTCACCTTCCAGGGGATCGGCGTGCTCGCCGCGACGCTCGTGCTGATGAAGGTCCGGCTCGAGCGGCCCCTGTTCTACGGCATGATCGGCATGGCCATGTTCGGCCTGCCGATCGCAGCGCTCGGCTTCTCCACCGACCTGGCGGTGCTGCTTCCCGCAGCCGCACTCTCCGGCGCCGGCATCCAGGTGTTCAGTCTCGGCTGGCAGCTCTCGATGCAGGAGAACGTCCCTCCCGAGCTGCTCTCCCGTGCCTCGTCCTACGACCAGCTGGGGACCTATATCGCGATCCCCATCGGGCAGCTGGCGATGGGGCCCTTGGCCGCTGCGTACGGCATCGAGAACGTGCTCGCGATCGCCGGCATCACCTTCGTCGCGATCTCGCTGGCGACACTGCTGAGCCCGGCTGTCCGCCGCTTGAGCCGCGTGCCCGTCCTGGCCGAGCGCGACGGCGCTCCGGCTCACTAGGTCCGACCCACCAGAGCGCAGGTTGGCACCACAGGAGATCCGGCCGGGTCTTCAGTCCCGGAGCTTCGGGCCCTATGCACGGTCACGCAGGCACCCCGCGGGACAACGATTGCTTCCATGATCAGCAATCCCCCATCGACAATCCAGATGGTTCCCGGAAAGAACGGCGGCCCGAGTCAGCGCAGGATCGCCCGGCTGCTTCCAGCCGGATCCCCACAGTGGACCTTGCTCAAGGTGATGCGTGAGGTGCGAACTCCCTCGTGGACGCCGCAGTCCTCGGCCGTACGCCTGGCAAACCAGGTCGGCGACGGCCGGGCCCTGCGGGAAGCACGGGTCCGTCTGCGGTTGGCCACCATCGAAAGAGCGACGATCACCGAACTGCGTGCGTTGGCCACGTTGAACCTGGCGATCAATCATTTCGAGACGACCAACGCGGCTGGGCAGGTCGGGGCATGAGGGCCGAAGCAAGCTCCAGTCCCCGTCGATCTCTGGTCAACAACCGGGTAGCCATCGTGGAGTCTCATCCGGTGGTCGGCGAATCCCTGGAGCTGGCGCTGTCGAGGCACCACTTCGACGCCCGGCTCCTGCCCCCGCTCTCGGATCACGCGAGCACGTCCGCACTCGCAGCACAGATCCTGCGCGCTCGGGCGAGCATCGTGATCCTCGGCACGACGCTGGACGCCGGAGATCCCTGGATGGGGACGATCGCACCACTGACGCGCGCGGGGGTCGATGTGGTCATCCTGACGTCGACGACGGACCGGGCCTGTTGGGGACAGGCGCTGCGCCGCGGTGCTCGGGCGGTGCTGCCGAAGTCCCGGCCGCTCAACGATCTCATCTCGATCGTGAGACGCCTCACCGACGGACTCCGCGTCCTCGACGTACGGGAGCGCGAAGAGCTCATCGCGCACGCCGTGAGTCGCGACATCGAGCTGGCAGGACTCCGCGAGCGGTTCGAACGTCTCTCTCGCCGCGAGGAAGAGGTACTGGAGCACCTCAGGAACGGGCGCGCCGTATCCCAGATCGCCGCCCTCGACTTCGTCTCGCCTGCGACGGTCCGCACGCAGGTGAAGTCCATTCTCGCCAAGCTCGAGGTCACCTCGCAGATCGCCGCGGTAGGCGCCGCCCATCGCCTGGGCTGGCAGCCGCCGAAGACCCTCGACCCTCAGACTCGCTTCCAACCGGCTCCCGCGCAGCTTCGGCACCCCATGGCTCATACCTCGCCTCCGGCGCGGGCTGCAGCCGGGTGATGAACCACGCTGTCGAAGACAGATGTATCCAGGCTCACGCCCACCTGTCGGCAAGGGTGCGGATCACGTTGAGGTTGCGGTTGGTGCTGACCGCGATGTGGCGCTCGACGACGGCGTTGGTGATTTTCGTCTGGTGGAAGGTCTCGGTGAGCAGGTGCACGGCGCGGCCGATGACATAGACCCGCTCGCCATCCCCCGCCCGAGCGACCAGCGCGTCCCGCGAGCCGGAGTCCGTGAGCTCCTTGCACAGGAACACGAACTGCTTGCCTTCGTGCCCCGTCCCGACAGCGGCGGCGTCGTTGGCGATCACCTTCAGCTCGGCGGGCGTGAGGCAGATCGTCGGCACCTCGAAGAAGCGGTCGGCAGCGAAGGCCTCCTCCAGGATCGCCTCCATCTCGGCCCGGTCGCCGGCCGGGTGCTCGAAGCGTACGTTGCCGGTGTTGATGTAGGTCTCGACACTCGTTCCGCCCGCTCTCACGACCGCGGCGATGATCGCCTGCTTCGGGAACTTCCGGTTCGCGCCGAGGTTGATGGCTCGCAGGAACGCGATCCAGGTGTGCCGTTCCGTTGTCATTCTCAGATAGTCTCCACCCGTCCGCCGCGCCGCAACCCCGACCCTGGAATCCGATCGATGCCTTCACAGCAGCTGCTCTCCTCGGCAGCCCCGACCGCCTCGGGCTCCGCTCCGGCGAAGACCCTGGAACTCTCCAGCGACCTGGTGGTCTACGCGGCGCGTCTCATGCGCCTCGTACGCCGCACGCTGGACCTTCCGGCCAGCGTCCGCGTCCTCACGATCCTCGACGCCATCGGGCCGCTCGGCATCACCGAGCTGGCTCGCGCCGACGGCTGCTCACAGCCGACGATGTCGGCCCAGATCGCTCAGCTGGTGGAGACCGGCCTGGTCACCAAGACACCCAACCCGGCCGATGCGCGGGCCAGCCTCGTCACCCTCACCGACGCCGGCCGGGCCGATCTGGCCGACGTGCGCGACCGCATCTCCCGACTCATCGCCGAGCGGCTCGAGTCCCGCAACCGCACCGAGGCCGAGCTCGAGGCCGCCGTCGCCGTCCTTCGTGACCTGGTCGAGGGCGACTCCCCGACCGTCTCCTAGCCCCGGCTCAGGCCGAGCGCGGCAGCCGCTGCGGCGACCACCGCGGGATCGGTCTGCCAGTGGCCGCCGTCGTCGGCGTCGCCCAACGCCAGCCGGGAGGCGGTGGTGACCCGCCGCTTCGCGGACAGATGCACGCCCTCGACACCGAGCGCGGTGAGCGTCTCGATCGAGCCGACGCCGACGCCACCGCCGGCCAGGATGTCCGGCCCCTCGACGGCGACCATCGCGGCGATCGTCGAGGCCCCCGCGGCCGCCGTCGGTGCGCCGCCTGAGGTGAGCACCCGGTCGACCACGCCTGCCAGCGCCCGGACGGCCGCGATCGGGTCTGCGCTGAGATCGACGGCGCGGTGGAAGGTCACCGTTGCCTCGTACGCCGCAGCCTCCTCCGCCAGCTGCCGGACCAGCTCCACGTCCGGCTCCCCGTGCGGGGTGAGCGCGCCGATCACGATCCCGTCGGCACCGGCCTCGAGGATCATGTCGACCTCGCGCCTCAACAGGTCCCGCTCCTCCAAGGAGTAGCTGAATCCACCCGGGCGCGGCCGGACGAGCACGTGGACGCCCTGCCACCCGTCATCGGCCTCGCTGCCACCGACCTCGTCGAGAACCGCCTCGACGAGCCCCTGCGACGGGGTGATGCCGCCGACCTCGAGGGCCGAGCAGAGCTCGACCCGGGTCGCCCCGCCCGTGCGCGCCGCGCGTGCCCCGTCCACCGAGGTCACCGCGATCTCCAGCGCGGTCATCGCTTCACTCGAAGTACCCGCGGCCGCAAGGCTCCCGTTCTCATGGCAGACAGTGTGCCCGACCTCCGACCCCGAGCCTCGCGAGGTCAGGCCGAGCCTCGCGCCGCCCAGTCGCGCAGGGTGTCGATGCGGGCCTTCAGCTGGTCTGCGTTGGCGACCGCGGCGGGCGGGCCGCCGCACTCCTTCCGGAGCCGGTTGTGGGTGACGCCGTGGGGAGTCTTGGTGCGATGGTGCCAGGCGGCGACCAGGCCGTTGAGCTCACGTCGGAGCACGGCGAGCTGCTCGTGGGCTGCGACAGCGGCGACCGGCTCGTCGGCGGCCACCGGCGCCGAGGTGGTCTTCTGCTTGCGCGCCCGGTCGCTCTGCCGCTGCTGGAGCAGGGTCTTCATCTGGTCGGTGTCGAGCAGCCCGGGGATGCCGAGGAAGTCCATCTCCTCCTCGGAGCCGACGTGCACCTCGCCGGAGTGGCCGAACTCGCCGCCGTCGAAGAGCACCCGGTCGAAGCGCGCCTCCGAACCCATGGCCTCCCAGGCTCCCAGCTCCTCCTCGGAGGCGCCCTCCTCGGCGTTGGCCGCGGCCATCAGCGCATCCTCGGCGGCGAAGATGTCGTCCTCGCTGGTGACCTTCTTGCCGAGCACGTGGTCGCGCTGCAGCTCGAGCTCGGAGGCGAACCCGAGCAGGTTCGGGACCGACGGCAGGAAGACCGAGGCGGTCTCACCCCGCGTACGCGCACGTACGAAGCGCCCGACCGCCTGCGCGAAGAAGAGCGGCGTCGAGGTCGTGGTCGCGTAGACCCCGACCGCCAGCCGGGGCACGTCGACACCCTCGGAGACCATCCGGACCGCGACCATCCAGCGATCGTCGGACTCGGAGAACTTGGCGATCTTCTTCGAACCGGCCTTCTCGTCGGAGAGTACGACGGTGGCACTCTGCCCGGTGATGGTCTTCAGGGTCTTGGCGTAGGAGCGCGCCGAGTCCTGGTCGGTGGCGATGACGAGCCCGCCTGCGTCGGGCACGTGACGCCGCACCTCGGTCAGCCGCTTGTCGGCGGCCGCGAGCACCGATGGGATCCACGATCCGGTCGGATCGAGCGCGGTCCGCAGCGCCTGCGAGGTCAGGTCCTTGGTCAGTGGCTCGCCGAGGTGGGCGGCGATCTCGTCGCCGGCCCGGGTGCGCCACTGCATCTGCCCGGAGTAGGCCATGAAGAGCACCGGCCGGACGACGTGGTCGCGCAGCGCCTCGGCATACCCGTAGGTGTAGTCGGCCGCCGAACGCGGCACGCCGTCCTCACCGGGGGCGTAGGTGACGAACGGGATCGGGTTGGTGTCGGAGCGGAAGGGCGTCCCGGTCAGTGCCAGTCGGCGCGCGGCCGGTTCGAAGGCCTCCCGCACCCCCTCGCCCCACGAGAGCGCGTCGCCGGCGTGGTGGACCTCATCGAGGATCACCAGCGTCTTGAATCGCTCGGTGCGGATCCGCATCGCGAGCGGGTTGACCGCCACCCCGGCGTACGTCACCGCGATCCCGACGTAGTCGGCCGAGGTCTTGCCCTGACCGGCGGAGTAGCTGGGGTCGATCGGGATCCCAGCCCGCGCGGCCGCCTCGGCCCACTGCACCTTGAGGTGCTCGGTGGGAGCGACGATGGTGATCCGGTCGACCAGCCTGCGGCCGAGGAGCTCGGCGGCGACGGTCAACGCGAAGGTCGTCTTACCGGCACCCGGCGTCGCCACCGCCAGGAAGTCACGAGGTTGGTCGGCCAGGTATCGAGACAGCGCCTCCTGCTGCCAAGCGCGCAGCTTGGGCGCAGTGCCCCAGGCAGCCTTGTTGGGCCACGCGGGTGTGAGGGCGCCGGGAAGCTCGGCGCTACTCACTTCGCCGTGTCCGTAGCGCGAGCGCGAGAATACGCACCCGGCGAAGCGTTGATCGAATGGCTCACTCGCTGACGCTCGCTCACTCGTTATCGCCCTCGCCACCGCTAGGCGGCATCCCCTCGAAGATCTCCTTGCAGTCGGGGCAGACCGGGAACTTGGACCCGTCGCGGCTCGGCACCCACACCTTGCCGCACAGCGCGACCACGGGCGTGCCCATGACCATCGCCTCGGTCAGCTTGTCCTTCTCCACGTAATGGGAGTAGCGGTCGTGGTCACCCTCCTCGGTGGGGACGTCCTGCTCGCGGATGTCCTCCCGTTCCTTGACGGCTTCTTTCGTGCCGAATCCCAGGATGCCCATACGCCAACCTTACAAGGGTCCGTCAGTTGAGTCCCGGGTCGGGCGGGCGCGTGGCGTGAAAGGCCAGCTCACCAGGCTGGCGTCGAAGCACCGCAGCCCACATCGAGCTCACGTCGTCGAGGAAGGAGTCATAGGGCTCGCTGTCGACGACATACCAGGACCCCTCCTCCACCTCGCCCTGCAGCTGGGTTGACCCCCAGCCGGCGTAGCCGGCGAAGATGCGCAGTCGCGACAGCGTGCCCTCGACCAGCTCCAGGGGCGTGTCGAGGTCGAGCAGCCCGAGTCGCCCGACCACGGGACGGAACCCCAGGGGCTGGTCGTCGGCGTCGACCAGGAGCGCGACCGCGATCGCGGCGTCCTTGCTCACCGGGCCGCCTTGGAACAAGACGTCGGGATCGGCGACGGAGGCCGCCCACGGATGGAGCACCTCGGCGACAGGGACCGGCGAGGGCCGGTTCAGCACGACGCCGAGCGCACCTTCGTCGTTGACCTCGATCAGCAGCACCACGGTGTCGACGAAGTTGGGATCGCGAAGCTCCGGCGTCGCCACCAGCAGCCGACCGGCGCGTACGTCCGTCTGCTCGGTCATGACGCCATGATCGCATCACCTGTGAAACATCAACCGCACCCGAAGCCAACACGTATGAAGACTCCGGGGCCGGCGCTGAGGGAGTGCGGAGGGAGACCCGCGGGAGGGCGCGCCGGCGCCCGGAGCCTGGCTTGGTGAGCCGGTACGCAGCGTCAGGCCGCCGAGCGCACCGACCGGAACATGTCGACGAGACCGGCGAAGGGCCCACGGTCAACGGTCGGGGCGGCCGGTTCGTACTCGGCCCGCGCCCTCAGCTCGATCAGCGAGCCGATCTGGACGCACTGGGCGTCGGCGAAGGCACCCTTGCCCGCCATGACGGCAAGGGTGAGGTGCTCCTTTGCCTGCGCCTTGGCCAGGGCGTCGGCCATCGCCTCGTCGACGGGCAGTGCGTGGTAGCGGTCGAGGACCGCACGGATCCCCGGCAGGTCGTCGGCGGCGCCGTGCCAGGCACGGACGACGGCGTCCTCGAGGTCCATCGGCTGGTCGGCGAGCTCGGTCTCGATGCGGCCGGACAGGCGGGTGTGCCAGCGCAGCTGCAGGGCGGCGAGCAGGTCGAGCTCGTCGGCGAAGGTCTCGGTGACGCCGGGAAGATCCATGGGCAGCAGGCCGTCTCGACGTTCATCGACGGCGGCGACCACGCCGCGGAGGATCTCCCCGCGCTTGTGATGGCTGGTCCAGCTCATTTGTCGGCTCCTTGCGGAAGTTCGTGACTCACATACCGTGAGTACGTACCTATAGTATTGAACATACCAAGGGTATGGCCAATACCTGGGACGGTGATTCCGAACACGGCCGTTAGAGTGGGCGGGTGGCAAAGTCGTCCGTGAGCAAGCTCGTCCCCAAGGTCCCCCCTCTCTCGTCGGTCCCGGGGATGTCACGGCGGCAGCAGTTCTCCGCCTCGACCAAGAAGACGCTGGTCGAGGTCGCCGAGAAGCTCTTCACCGAGCACGGCTACGCGAGCACGTCGCTGGACGCCATCGTGGCCGGCGCCGAGGTCACCAAGGGCGCGCTCTACCACCACTTCAGCGGCAAGCAGGCGCTCTACGAGGTCGTCTTCGAGAAGGTCGAGGCCGCCACCGCGCAGAGCATCGACGCCGCCATGCGCGAGTCGAAGGACCCCTGGGAGCAGGCGCGGGCCGGGCTGCGTACGTTCCTGGAGGCCGTCCAGCAGCCCACCTACCGCCGCATCGTCGTGCAGGAGGGGCCCGCGGTCCTCGGCTACCAGCGCTACCGCGAGCAGGAGGAGCGCTCCACGTTCACCGTCGTCGAGGACATCGTCGCCGCGGTCCTGCGCGCCGGCGACCGGACCGTGGACGACGAGATGGTCGCGACCTTCGCCCGGCTCTTCTTCGGGGCGATGTCGGCCGCGGGCGAGTCCGTCACCGAGGCCAGCGACCCCGAGGACGCCGCCGAGCGCATCGAGCTGGCCGTGACCTACCTGTTGACCGGGGTGCAGACCCTGGCCAAGCAGGGCGTCAAGGTCGAGGACATGCGCTGAGCGCAGATCCTTGCGGCCGGGTCGCTACTTGACGCTCACGCCACCGGGCTCGACCTGGCCGTTGCCCTTCGGGATCAGGTCCAGCCACACCTTGCCCGGCGGGATCTCGATCGCGGCACCGCTCGCGTCGGTGAACGCGACTGCGCCCTTCTCGCCCTTCTTCACCCAGGTCGCTTCGACGATCTGGCCGGCGCGCATGATCCACGCCTTGCCCCGGCCGGTGAAGTGGGATACCGGCACGATCGCGCCGCCCGGGTCCTTGTAGGGGGCGATGGTGGTCTTGGTCTGCGCGACCACGACGGTGTCGGCGAGGAACTGGCCGCTCTTGGACATGTAGTTGTTCTGCAGGCGGTACTTGCCACCCTTGAAGACCCAGTTGTCCGTACGCGCCTGGGAGAACTTCACGTCGACGGCCTTGGCGGGCTTGCCACCGGTCAGCTCGGTGGTCGCGTCCCCCCAGGGCATGAAGTCGCTGGGCCGCTTGGCCTTGCCCTTCTTCTCGGCTGCCTTGCCTGCCTTCGCGACCTTGCCGACCACGCTGTGCAGGAAGTCGTGGGGCTTGCTGGTGTCGCGTACGACGTAGGGGGTGGACATGTCGATCCACTCCACGTCGTGCTTCTTCAGCTGCGCGAACGTGTACGGCGCCGCGCCGCTGGTCATGATCTTGGCACCGATGGGCGCGGCGATCCCGGCGTCGGTCGCCCGCATCGACCGGACCGGGCCGGCTTCCTTCGGCAGCTGGGAGTAGTACGCGACGGCCAGCCGCGTCACGCCACCCTCGACCAGTTCCTGGACGACCATGTCCGCCCGGGCAAGCCCGTACTGCGGGTCGCTGGCCGCGGTGTTGTCGATCTTCACGATGTAGGCGGGGTGCTTGCGAGCGGCGGTCTGCCCCTCGGGGAGCTGGGCTCCGGTCAGCGGCTCATGGTCGGGCTCAGCAGGCGCGGACGGTGACGGCTTCGTCTCCTTCGGCTCATCCGAGGAGCCGCAGCCGGTCAGGACCAGTCCCGCGGCGGCGAGCGTCGCCGTCGCTCGCAGCAGGAACCCCGGGCGGGACGTGCGCATCATCGATCTCCATCTACATCGGCTCAGCTATCTAGACGAGTCTCAGACGGTAATCGTTGCACCCTACGAAGCCGCGCCCGGGGTTCCCTAGTAATTGCGATCTGAGCGTTCTCCCAGTGCGTGCACGGCAAGGCGGAGGAGGGAGGCGGCCCAGGCCTGAACGAAGTGGCCTTGGCCGTCGACCGACGACAACGCCGCCGGGTGCGTGCTGGGAGAGCGCTCAGGCTACGGTCGCGCCGCCGTCTACGTAAAGGGTCTGACCGGTGATGTAGGAGGACTCGTCGCTTGCCAGGAAGGCCGCGGCGGCGGCGATGTCGGCGGGCTCGCCGACGCGCTTGACCGGGTTGGCCTCGGCCGAGAGCTTGCGGAACTCGTCGACGTCGAGACCGAGGCGGGCCGCGGTCTGGTCGGTCATCTCGGTGGCGATGAACCCGGGTGCGATGGCGTTCACGTTGACGCCGAACGGGCCGAGCTCGAGCGCGAGGGTGCGGGTGAAGCCCTGCACGCCTGCCTTCGCCGCGGAGTAGTTGGCCTGGCCGCGGTTGCCCGTGGCCGAGGTGGAGGAGACGTTGATGATCTTGCCGTACTTCTGCTTCACGAAGACCGCCTGCGCGGCCTTCGACATCAGGAAGTGGCCCTTGAGGTGCACACCCATGACCAGGTCCCAGTCGTCCTCGGTCATCTTGAAGAGCAGGTTGTCGCGGGTGATGCCGGCGTTGTTCATCAGGATGTGCAGACCGCCGAGCTCCTCGACGATGCGGGCGACCGCGGCCTCGGTGTCGTCGGCCTTGGCGACGTTGGCGCCGATGCCGACGGACTTGGCATCCTCCACCAGCGGGAGCTTGGCGGCCGCCTCAGCGGCGGCGGCCTCGTCCAGGTCGATGATCGCTACCGACGCACCCTCCTCGGCGAAACGCGTGGCGACTCCGAAACCGATCCCTCGCGCTGCCCCGGTGATGACTGCGACGCGTCCATCGAAACGACCCATGACCAAACTCCTTCGTGTGACTCAGGCTCTATGACTCAGCCGACAATGACGTACGGCCCCCGCCGACTGTAGCGAGGGTCGTACGTGGTGTCGCGAGGTGTCTACTGATTGGTAGCAACCCAAGCGTCGCGCACGGCCACCCCCAGATCGGGGTGGTCGGTGAAGAACGCGTCGACGCCGGCGTCCAGGTAGGGGCCGACCTCGCAGCCGAGGTCACCGATCGCGATCGGGTCGGTGCCGATGCGGCACTCGGTCGGGAGATTCTTGTTCTCGGCGCGCATGGTCCAGATGACGGTCGGCAGCCCGAGGCGCTCCGCGCGGTCGGCGAGGTCGGTCGGCTCGCCCAGCGTGCCGTCGGCGTTGCGCGGGATGAAGTAGTACTTGTACGGGGCCACCTGGTCGGCGTACTTCCTGATGCTTCGCAGACCCTTGTCGGTGACCAGGAAGTCGTTGGTCACGCCGGTCCCGGCGACCACCTGGTCGTAGGGGGCACCGCCGAAGTCGACCAGCTGCACCAGCGGGGTGGCGACCATGCGGTTGAGGTCCTTGAGGTTGTCGACCTCGAAGGACTGGATCACTGCGGCGGCGCGCTTGCCGCCGAGACCGTGGCGCTTGAGGCTCTTGGCGAGCGGCTCCTCCATGGAGAGGCCGATGGAGTCGAAGTACGTCGGGTGCTTGGTCTCCGGGGCGACGCCGATGGTGCGGCCGGTCTCGGCCTCCTTGGCATCGACCAGGTCGAGCACCTCGTCGAAGGTCGGCACCTCGAAGAGACCGTCGTAGGCGGTGTTGGCCGGGCGGTCGCCGGGGATGCGCTCCACGGCACGCAGCGTCTTCAGCTCGGCGAGGGTGAAGTCCTCGGTGAACCAGCCGGTCAGCGCCTTGCCGTCGATGGTCTTCGTGGTCTTCCGGCCCGCGAACTCCGGGCGGTCGGCGACGTCGGTGGTGCCCGAGATCTCGTTCTCGTGACGGGCAACGAGCACGCGGTCCTTGGTCGAGACCACATCGGGCTCGATGTAGTCGGCGCCCTGCTGGATGGCCAGGTCGTACGCCTCGAGGGTGTGCTCAGGCCGGTAGCCCGAGGCACCGCGGTGGCCGAAGACGATCGGCTCGGCGTGCTTGTGCTTGGCCGCCTGGACGGCGGTCGTGGTGGTGGCCGCTGCGGAGGCGGGGTTCGCGACCAGGAGGGTCCCGGCGGCGAACGCCGCGGCCGCGGCGAGCGTGAGGGTACGCATACGAGTGGGGTTCGGCGTGGTCATGAACCGATCACACCGGTCCCGGGAGACCCCGGGCCCGGTGTGCGGTGAACGACGAATGACGATCTGTCGACGGGCCTCAGGCCGCGTCGGCCGCGTCGTTCACATCAGCGGTACGGCGACCGGCGATCACGTTCTCGAGCACGTCGGGGCGGTTGGTGATGACACCGTCGACACCGCGGTCGAGGACGGCGCTCATCATGTCGGCGTCGTCGACCGTCCAGGAGTGGATGTCCATCCCCAGCGCGTGCACGCGGGCGACGTAGCTCGCGTCGAAGGAGCCGTAGTGCGGGTTGATCTGGTCCGCCCAGGTGTAGCTGTCCAGGTCGGCGTAGGCCGGGGTGCCGAGCAGGCCGGCCGGCACCTCGGGCTGGATGCTCTTGTAGGTCTTCATGGAGTCGAAGTCGAAGCTCTGCACGGCGAGCCGGCCGGCTGCGACCGCGGATCGGACGTAGCCGGGAAAGGAGTCGAACTCGGCCGCGACCCTCTTCTCGATCCCCGGGTAGAGCCCGGGCGACTTGAGCTCCATCAGGATCCCGGACCGCGAGGACCGCACCTGCTCGACCATCTCCTTCAGCGTCGGCACCGGCTCACCGGCGAACTCCTCGCCGAACCAGGAGCCGGCGTCCAGCGTCTTGATCTCGGCGAGCGTGAAGTCCTTGACCCGCCACGGCGAGCGGCCGGGGAAGCGCTGCTCGACGTCGGTCGTACGCGACAGCGTGGTGTCGTGCATCAGCACGAGCTCGCCGTCCTTGGTGGCCTGCACGTCCGACTCGATCCAGTCGGAGCGCTGCTCGATGCCGACGGCGAAGGCGGCGAGGGTGTTCTCCGGGGCGTACGCGCTCGCCCCACGGTGGGCGGTGACGGTGATGTCGTCGGCCCGGTTGGCCTCGACGGCGTTCACCGCCACCGGGACGAGCATCGTGCCCGCGGCCAGCGCGACGCCGGCCAGAGCTGAGGTAAGGGACTTGGTCGCGACGGACGACATGGACATTGCGCACTCCCGGGATCAGTGGACAACAACTGGTCTCGAGTGAATCGGCCCTCACCGACCTCCCCCCGACCTCTTGATGGCCGAAGCCGTACGCCTCGGTGAACTCAGCCCAGCACGGCACGCAGCCGGTCGGCGTACTCCTTCTGTTCGCCGTCCTTGTACTTGTGCCGCGGCCAGAAGAAGCCCTTGAGGCCGTCACCGCGAGTGCGCGGGACGACGTGGAGGTGGAGGTGCGGGACCGATTGGCTGACCACGTTGTTGATCGCGACGAAGCTGCCTTGGGCGTCGAGACCGTCGATGACCGCGGCGGCCAGGCGCTGGGCATTCGCGACGAAGCGTTCGTGAAGGTCGGGAGGGAGATCGAGCAACGTCTCGAGGTGGAGACGGGGCACCATCAGGATGTGCCCCTTCTGCACCGGCCGATGGTCGAGGAAGGCCAGGAAGGCGTCATCCTCGAAGACCACCTCGGCCGCCAGATCGCCGGCGACGACGTCACAGAAGACGCAGCTCATGGGGTTCGCTCGCTCACGACTCGTCTCCCCACGACAGCGTGGCGACCACCAGGTCGACGGTGGGCAGGGCCAGGTCGGCGAGGTCGGGGTGCGGGAAGGAGTAGATCAGCCGTGACTCGTAGAGCCGGTCGGGCGAGGCGATCCACCGCTCCCCCACCGTGGTCGTCTCGACCTGCAACGGGTGTCGCATCATCCCGAACGGCGCCGGCCGGTTCAGCGCGACTGCCAGAGCGGACGGGCGCCGTCCGACCCGCTGCAGCCAGAAGGCCAGGAAGGCCGCGCCCTGCTCGGCCGCCGCGTGCTTGGCGGCGATCATCCACTGCGCCCACTCGGACTGCTCCGTCTTGGACCGTTGCACCTTCGGGAGGACGTTGTCGACCAGATCGGCGAGCTGGTAGTCGCGCACGTCATCCTCGGACATGTCGACGACGTACCACTCCTGCCCCTTCGGCAGGCGCAGGTCGACGTGCGGCTTCGGGCCGAGCGCCTTGAGCACGCCCTTGATGCCGGCTCGGAACCGGTTCGGACCCGCAGGGTCGAAGGTGACGTACGCGATCTCCTCGATGTTGGCGGTGAGGAACTCGCGCACGCCGTCGCCGCCGCGCAGCTGTGCGCGGCGCCGGGTGTCCTCGGCGAGAAACGTCTCCAGCGACTCCTGGGAGGAGAAGAGCATCGCCTCGTACGGTGGCCGGTTGCCGCGGTCCCCGGGAAAGACCCGGATCCGGGCCTCGTCGAGCTGGGGAACGACAACCTGCCCCGTACGCAGCGCGGCTCCGACCGCGTCGATGTCGGCGGTCTCAAGGGCCGCCTCCAGCGCGTGGTTGCGGTAGCCGTCGATCATCTTCCGAGGCTAGCGCCCGGAAGCGACCGGTTGATGCTAGGCAGCCCCGAGACGCTGCGGCGTGTCGTCGTCGCAGGTCGCGAAGAAGTTGCCGACCTCGTCGACCATGTGGCTGAACGACTCCGCCGCGAAGAGCACCGGCTGGTAGTGGGTGATGTCGTAGTCGACCGTCGCCATCTGGGCGAAGTCGATCGGACGCACCTCCACCTCGTGCATCTCCTCGATCTCGCCGTAGGAGGAGAGCAGCCCGGCCCCATATGCCTTGATGTCGCCGTCCTCGTGGAGCACGCCGAACTCGATCGTGAACCAGAAGACGTCGGCGACGACCTGGAGCGCCTCCCTGGTCTCGACACGACGCGCGGCGGCGCCGGCGAGCCGCTTGACCTCGGCGACCTGAGGGTCGGCGAGGAGGTTCCCGTGGCCGATCACCTCGTGGATGATGTCGGGCTCCGGGGTGTAGAGCGGCACCGCGTGATGGCGCAGATACTGCGTCGAGTGGAACTGCCTGTCCGCCAGGCTCCCGTAGAACTCCTCCAGCGGGACGATCCCGGCGGCCGGGACGTACTCGAAGCCGGTCAGTGCCTTCAGGCCGGCGCTCACCTCGTCGAGCTGCGGCACCCGGTCGGTCGGGAGATTGAGGGCCTCGACGGCCGCGATGTAGTTGCGGCAGGCATATTTCGCGTGCAGCGGCGCGATCTCACGGGAGACCGTCCGCCAGATCTCGTTCTCCGTCTCGGTGTAGTCGATCCGGGGCACTGGCTCCCCCGGCTTCCAACCGAGCGCCGCGCCAGCGATCTCGCTGCGTCGAGCCCGGTAGTCCTGGTCTGCGAACCCGGGGTGGTTGTCCCCCAGATGCACCTCGACCTGCCCATCATCGCCCACGGTGACGGGCGAGTAGAGCTGTCCTTCCTCGAACATCTTTACCTCCATGTGACGTACGCCTCACAACCCTATCGCGCACGCAAGAGAAGTCATCTCGCCAGGGAGGTGAACCACAGGAGTTCTTCCGCCTCTTCGAAGCAATACCCCGAATCCGCGGATCATGAGTGCGGCCAGCAGCCCGGGAATGACCCTAGGAGGGCCAGTCACACAGAGCGTGACTGGCCCTCCTAGGGGTCCCCTGCGCGCCACCGACCACGCACGTCGGGGGTGCGGGTGGCGAAGCCCCCGCCTCCGCGCGACGCACCAGCCACGCGCAACCAGGGGGGTGCGGGGGATCTCCCCCGCCGCGACGCGGAGCGTCGCCTAGATATGACAAACCGACGTGGCCCTCCATCTGGAGGGCACACGTCGGCCAAAGGTTTGTGGAGCTGCGGGGAATCGAACCCCGGTCCTCGAGCGCCGTGCCAGGTCTTCTCCGGGTGCAGTCTGTGGGTGGCGTTCTCTCATCCCCGGGGCTCGACACAGACACGTCCCCGACAGGCTCATCCGACTAGTTGTCCCTCATGCCCCGTCGGCATGTGCATGAGGTGAGTCTCCTAGATGACGCCTGGATCCGAGCCGGAGACGGATACTCGGTCAGACGCTTCGATCACCGCTCAGGCGGCGAGAGCGAAGGAACTGCGCTTAGAGTCGGCAGTTATTGGTTTCCAGCGATCGTTTACGAGATGACGCTGGCTCCTCGACCCGCTTCCCCTGGGAGCAACGTCCCAAGTCGAAACCGATCAGCCCCTTTTGAGTTTTCAACGCCTGCAACCAGGCAACAACACAACACTACAGGCCGCCGCCGACATTCCCCACTCGGTTTAGCCCGTCATGCCCTTGAGTTTGCGCCCGACCTCTACCTCGGCCTCGCGCTTGGCCGTACGCTCGGCGATGGTGTTGCGCTTGTCCCACGACTTCTTGCCCTTGGCGACGCCGATCTCGACCTTGGCGCGACCGTTGAGGAAGTAGAGGGCGAGCGGGACGACGGTGAGACCCTTCTCGGAGACCTTGCGATCGATCTTCTCGATCTCGGCGCGGTGGAGGAGCAGCTTGCGCTTGCGGCGGGCGGCGTGGTTGGTCCAGGTGCCGTTGAGGTATTCGGGGATGTGGATCCCGTGTATCCAGGCCTCGCCCCGGTCGATGTCGACGAACCCGTCGACCAGCGACGCGCGACCTTCACGCAGCGACTTCACCTCAGTGCCCTGCAGGACCATGCCGGCCTCGTAGGTGTCCTCGATGTGGTAGTCGTGTCGCGCCTTCTTGTTCTGCGCGATCATCTTGCGCCCCTGCTCCTTCGCCATTCTCCCATTCTCTCAGGCACAGGGGCATGACCGCGAAACGTTTAGGCGGCAAGCCTCCCCGGGATCAGCCCAGCAGCGGCATCGGGTCGACCGGGGTCCCGTCGCGAAGGATCGTGAAGTGCAGGTGGCAGCCCGTGGACCAGCCGGTGGTCCCCGCATACGCCACGGTCTCACCGCGGCCGATGCTGCCCGAACGCTTCGCATAGCTCGAGATGTGGTTGTAGACGGCGGTGTAGGAGTGCCCGTTGACCTTGCCGAGATACAGGTGGAGTCGGTTGCCCCACACGCTCGAGTACGAGGTCGAGATGATCTGCCCCGATTCGATGGCGCGCAACGGGCGACCGCACGGCGCGTGGAAGTCCGTGCCGTTGTGCAGCGACACGTAACCGTAGATCGGGTGCTTGCGGATGCCGTAGGGCGAGGTGACGTAGGTGTCGGCCACCGGAGCCCCGAAGAGCCCACCGACCGACCCGACGTTCCGGTCAGAGCCGGAGCCCGACGAGGCGAGCGACCGGATCTTCGTACGCAGCGCCGACTCCTCTGCCTCGAGCTTGCGCAGCTCGGCGGCATCCGCAGCTCTGGCCGCCTCGGCGGAGCGCTTCGCGGTGGCTGCCTGCTCGGCCAGCGTGGACATCTCGGCGTGGGCCGCCTCGGCCTGGTCCCGGAGCGAGTCGACCTCGGCGACCAGCTTGCGGGCCTTCTTCTCCTTGGCCGCGATCGCGTCGGTCGCCTCCTGCACCTCCGCCTCGCGGACCACGAGCATCGTCTCGGTCGCCTCCATCCGCTGGAGGGTGGCGTCCTGGCCCGCGGCGGCCGCGTCGGCGTAGGTCTGCTGGCGCATCAGATCCTCGAGGGAGCCTCCTGAGAGCAGGGCCGCCGCCTGCGCGAGCTGCGGGTCTCCCCCGGTGAAGCGGGTCAGGATCGCGTCGCGCATCTCCTCGCGCTGTCCCTTGACCTTGGCCTCGCCCTGGGCGAGCTGCCTCTTTGCCTGGGCGAGCAGCCGCCTCTGCTCGGCCAGCTCGCTCTCGAGCCTGGCGTGGGTGGCCTGTGCCTCGACGAGCCTCGCGTTGAGCTCGTCCAGACGCGACTGGGCCCGGTCGAGCTTCTTCTGCGCCGCGGCGTAGGTCTCCGACGCCTTCCGCACGCCGGCGCTGGAATGCTCGAGATCCTTGGCGGCGGCCTTCTGGTCCCGCTCGACCTCGCGCTGCTCCTGCTCGAGACGGTCCCTCTCGTCGGCGGAGGAGGGAAGGGGCGGCGAGAGGAGCACGGCAGCCACCACGGCGCAGCTGAGCACAGCGGCAAGCGAACCGGCACGGGGGCTGCGAAGACGGGGGCAGTGCACGGCCAGACGCTAAGCGACCCGGGTCAGACCTTGATGTATTTGCGGGTGAGCAGGAGTGTCGGAACGAGGGTGAGCAGGATGCCGAGGAGCGCGACGATCGCGAAGGAGCTGAAGAACTCCTCCCAGCCGACCCACTGGGTCACTGCCGTGGACGAGAGCCGCTGCTCGACGCCGAAGTGCATCACCGCGGCCAGCGCGATCCCGGACAGCCCGATGCCGACCAGCGCCACCACGAGCGACTCCAGGAGGAACGGCAGCGCGATGTAGAGGGTCGAGGCGCCTACCAGCCGCATGATCCCGATCTCACGGCGGCGCGCGAAGGCTGCCAGCCGGATGGTGTTGGCGACCAGCAGGAGCGCCGCGACGATCAGCACGATCGCGCCGACCAGAGCCGCGCTCTGCAGCCCGTCGACCGCGGCGAGGATGGGCCCGGTCACCTCGTGGACGTCACCGACGTGGTCGATGCCGTCCAGACCGGCGACGGCCTCGATGATCTCGGCGGAGTGGTGCGGGTCGGTCATCGTGACCCAGTAGGACTCCCACATGTCTCCGGCCCTGACCACCGGGTCGGGACCGCTGACGCCTTCGACGTCGAGAGCCTGCAGCCGCTTGTAGGCCTGCTCCTGGCTCTCCGGCTCGATCCTGTCGACGTACCGGTTGTCCTCGAGGGCGTCGGTGATGACCTTCTTCTGGCTGTCGTCGACGGCACCGGCGCACTGCGGGTTGCGGTCGTTGGCGCCGTTGCACATGTAGAAGGTGATCTGCAGCTCGTCGCCCCAGACCTCCTCGGTCAGCTGGGCCTGCTCACGCAGCAGCAGGCCGACACCGGCCAGGGTGAGCGAGACGAGCAGGGTCAGGGCCACCGCGACGTGCATCGACAGGTTTCGGCGGAGCCCCTGGCGAAGCTCGGTGAATACGTAGCGCAGCTGCATGGCGGGTCGAAGAGCCCTTCTAGTGGTAGAGCAGGTGGTAGGTGCGTCGTCAGAGTCCGGAGCAGGGCTCAGGGCTGGAGCCTCAGAACTGGGCTCCGTAGCCGCCCTGGACCTGGTCGCGCACGAGGTGGCCGTGCTCGAGCTCGATGACGCGCTTGCGCATCTGGTCGACCATCTGGACGTCGTGGGTGGCCATCACGATGGTGGTGCCGGACCGGTTGATGCGGTCGAGCAGGCGCATGATGCCGACGGTGTTGCCGGGGTCGAGGTTTCCGGTCGGCTCGTCGGCGATCAGGATCATCGGCCGGTTGATGAAGGCGCGGGCGACGGCGACCCGCTGCTGCTCACCACCGGAGAGCTCGTCGGGCATGCGGTCGCCCTTGCCGTCGAGGCCGACCAGCTCGAGCGTCTCCGGGACCCGCTGACGGATCTCGCGGTTGGAGTGACCGGTCACCTGCATCGCGAAGGCGACGTTCTCGGCGACGGTCTTGTTGGTCAGCAGACGGAAGTCCTGGAAGATCGTGCCGACCTGGCGACGCAGCCGCGGCACCTTCCAGCCGGCGAGCCGGTTGATCTCCTTGCCGGCGACGTAGACCCGGCCCGAGCTCGGCCGCTGCTCGCGCAGCATCAGCTTGAGCGCCGTCGACTTCCCCGAGCCCGACTGGCCCACGAGGAAGACGAACTCCCCCTTCTGGATGTCGATCGAAAGGCTGTTGAGGGCGGGCCGTGCCTGCCCTGGATAGGCCTTGCTGACCTTCTCGAAGCGGATCACCCCGCCGAGGGTAGTGCAACCGTGGTGGGCTCAGCACTTCGGCTCTGAGATACCGACCCCTGTACTCTGACGGCGTGCGCTCTGCAGTCCGGATCCTCCTCGGTGCCGTAGTCCTCACCGCGATCGCGGTCGGGGTCGGCGTGCTCACCCTGAAAGACGATGAGCCGAAGACACCCGAGGTGAAGGGCGATCTCAGCACCGCTGACACCACCACGATGCATGTGCGCCGGGGCGCTTTCTGCGACCGCGTGCCGACCGAGGACGTGACCGAGGCGCTGGGCGGCGCCGCGACCGAGAAGAAGGCCTACGGCGACGGCGACCAGACCGTCATCACCGGCGAGACGACCGACGTCGCCCAGGAGTACGGCTGCATCTGGACCGGGCCGGAGGAGTCGGCCACCTCTGCCCGCGCCTGGGTCTTCGCCCCGCCGGTCACGCTGGACTGGGCCACTCAGATGACCAAGAGCGTGCCCAAGGGCTGCCAGGCGTCGTCGAGCCCTGCGTATGGGAAGCCGTCGGTCGCACTCACCTGCGTCGACGCGAAGAAGCAGCCGAAGGTGGTCCTGCGCGGCCTGTTCGGCGACGCATGGCTCTCCTGCGAGCTCACCGGCAAGGCCGGCGAGGAGGCCGCGACGCTCCAGAAGCGCGCCTCTCGCTGGTGCCTGGTGACCGCCACTGCGGCCGCCACCTGAGGTTGCGGGTAGGCACCGCTTAGCCCCGGGCGCTATCTGGCTCTCCGTACGAGCGACGCGCCTCGGCGAGGTGCGCCCGCGCACGGGCCGCCCATACACCGTAACCCTGGGCCTCTGCGATCGCGACGGACTCATGAATCACCGCAATCGCCGCTCCCGGGTCACCATCTGCGACCAGGCTCCAGCCGAACCCGTCAGCAGCCAGCGCGATCCCGCGCGGCTCTCCCAGGTCCCGAGCGATCTCGTACGCCTCCTGGCCCGCCGTACGTGCCTCGCTGCTGCGGCCGACCTGGACGTACAGCCGACTCATCTCGTCGAGGGTCGAGAGCACACCACGCGGATACCCTCGTCGCCGATAGCCACGTAGCACCACGTCAAGCAGTGCCTGAGCCTCCACGGTGCGACCGAGCTGCCGCAGGGCACTGGCCCGGTTGCCCTGGTTGGCCAGGACGGCGGTCTCCCGCCCCGCCGCGTGGTTCAGGTCCTGAGCGCGCTTGAAGGCTTCGGCGGCCTGCTCGAACTCGCCGCTCTCCAGCACCGCCATCCCGAATCCGTTCAGCCCCAAGGCGAAGGCGTGGCTCTCTTCGCCATCGGCCAGCGCCATGCTCCGCTCGAACCACTCCCGAGCATCAAGGAGCGCTCCGGACTCATAACGCTGCCAGCCGACGTCATGCGCGACCCAGGCGGCCGCCTGGGTCCACCCGCAGGCCTCGGCCAGTGCGCTGGCCCGCAGGGTGTCCTCGAGTGATCCGTCGTCCATACCAAGCGCGCCACGGGCATAGCTCCGACAGATGTACATGGCGGTTCGCGCCCGATCGTCGTCGACCTTCTCGGCGGCGATCAGCCCGGCCTCGGCCAGGCGGAGCCAGCCCTCGCGACGGCGCAGGAACAGATAGCCCCGCAGGTGGTCCACGATGCGCCAGGAGAAGTCGAGCAGAATGCCCTCCTCCACCGAGGACTCGACCAGCTCGAGCATTGCCGGATACTCCTGATCCAGCCAGGCCATTGCCGCATCTTCGTCGACGAACGCTGACGCCCTGTCGGCGTGAACCGCCGCCGCCCCGAGCTGCGGGACGACCCAATCGACGGCGGCCGTCGCTCGATCGAGATACCACCTGGCCAGTCGATGACGAGCCGGCTCAGCACCATCCTCCCTACCGCTGCCACCGGCGAACTCATGTTCGGCATAGAGTCGCAGCAGGTCATGAAAGCGATACCGCTCGGCCGAATGCTGATAGAGCATGTTCGCGTCGAGCAGCTCCTCCAGCGAGTGCCTGCTGGCAGCTTCGTTTTCGTCCAGGAGCACAGCGACCGAGTCGACACCGAAGTCATCAGCCGGGAGCAGAGAACACATCCGGAACGTACGCCGCGCTTGCACAGACAAGGTGGCGTAGCTCAGGCGGAAACTGCCGAGCACACTCACCTCACCGACGACCAGCTCGCCGAGCATGTCGGTGGCACCATCAAGTCTTCGAGCAAGGTCGGCCGCGGAGGATCGAGGCCGATGAGCCAGCTGGCGGGCCGCGATCCGTAGCGCCAGCGGAAGGTCCCCGCAGGATCGAGCCACGGCAGCCATCGCCTCAGCGTCCTCGCCCGAGCGTCGGGAAACCTCTTGGATCAGCCGCACCGAGTCGCTCGGATCGAGCACGTCAAGACTGATGGAGACAGTGCCATCCAGGTCGGGTAGCACGCTGCGGCTGGTGATCAGGGCATCGCTGCGGCCCGCTCCAGGCAGTAGGGGCCAGATCTGCCTCGCCTCCTGAACATTGTCGAGCACCAGCAGGACCCGGCGCTCGGCCAATCGGCTACGCAGCAACGCGGCGGCCTCATCGACGTCCGGAGGAACGTCTTCGACGCCCTGGGCCCTCAAGAACCGGCCGACCACGTCGACGGCGGCGATCGACCGACCCACACCGGCACGCAGGTCCACGAACAGCTGACCGTCGGGATAGCCGGTGCGCAGCCGATGCGCAGCAACAAGCACCACCGAGGTCTTGCCGACACCTGCCGGGCCACTTACCAAGACGACCCGTCCAGTGGACTGAGCTTCATCGCTGCCGAGAGCGCGCTCGATCTCGGCGATCACCGCTTCCCGGCCGACAATGTTCGGAGGCGGCGCCGGCAGCTGCTGCGGCGCTGGCGACTTGCGCGGCCGCCGGCCGCGCCACCGCTGCTGGATGACGTCGAGATGGGCCGAACGAAGCTGCTGCCCGGGATCCATCCCGAGCTCGTCGGCGAGTGCTCGGCGTACCTCTTCGTAGCGACCCAGCGCCTCGGCCTGGTGGCTAGCAGCCGCAAGGCTGCGGATGAGCTGGGCGTGCAACGCCTCGTCAAGCGGGCGCCGCCCACACATAGCTCGCAGCGGGACCAACGACTTCTCGGGAACCCCAGCCTCCCGCGCGGCCGCCGCGAGGGCGATCAGCGCTGCGACGTACTCCGTCTCGATCGCCTCCGGCACCTGCCCGAACCGCATCGGATCCGACTCGACTCCGCCACGCCACAGATCGGTGGCCTCGGCGAGATGGCGGACTGCGACCTCTGGTTCTGTCGCTGCTGTTCCCCTGGCGACGCCCGACCGAAACTCCAGCAGGTCCAGGTGCTGCGGCTCCAGCTCGAGCCGGATCCCCGCCGTGGTGGCCACCAGGCGGTCATTCGCGCCACGGTCCAGCAGGCGGCGCAACCGGGTGAGCTGGGTGCTGAGCGCCGCCGGACCGGTTGCCGGAGGATCCTCGCCCCACATCGCCTCCAGGAGGGCGTCCCGTGAGACCACCTCGCCCGCCGCGAGAGCCAACCTGGTGAGCAGCACGCGCTGCTTCGCTGAGGCCAGCGGCACCGTCTCGCCTCCGACGCGAAGCACGAGCGGGCCCAGGACGTCGATCCGCAGCGCACTGGGATCGGCCTTCGCATCGACAGTCCGGGCTTGCGGCGCGGACCGCTGGCTCCGCAGGTCGGCAACGTCCGCCTCAGAGAGTCCCAGAGCACGCACGAGCGCCAGCAGCGACTCCTCTCGGGGTCGTCGGCTCCGACCCTGCTCGAGGTCTCGGACCGCGGCCAGACTGATTCCCGCCCGATCCGCCAGGTCACGCTGGGTCAAGCCCCCGCGTTTCCGCTGGATACGCACCAGCATTCCGAATGACTTCGTGGGGTCGTTGTGGGCTGCGTGCGAGGGGTCGGATGCCACGATCGAGAGACTATCGGCGGCAACGGGAAATGCCCCGAGAGGTGACCATGCCGCAGTCACCCCTCGGGCGTGCGTGTGGGTTGATCAGGCGAACGGGCGCGCGACCAAGGATTTGGGACCAGAGACGTACGACACAGACGTGATCGACAGCGGCGTCCCAGGCTGCACCGCATGGATCATCTTCCCCTCGCCGAGATAGATCGCGACGTGGTCCACCGCAGCGTCAGTGTCGTAGTTGAAGAAGAGCAGGTCGCCGCGACGCCGGTCAACCCACGCGATGTCCGCGTAGTTGGCGTACTGCGTGTCTGCGGACTTGTGCCCCCCGATATCGAATCCGCCTGCCTGCATCGCCTTGTAGGTCAGCCCCGAGCAGTCGAAGTAGTCAGGCCCGTGAGAACCGAGGACGTAGGGTGCGCCGAGCTGCTGCGCAGCGTACTCGATCATGCGCTCGACACCGTGGATGTCCTTGCCCCTGCCGACCTGCCAGAGCACGTCGCCGGCGTCGTTGAGCAGCAGGACATGCCCGTAGTCGGTCACCTTGAGTCGGGTGCCGCCCTTCCAGCGGCTGGTTCCGCTGGCCCAGACAGCCTTACCCGACGCCGTCCAGATCACCACGTTGCCGTACTCGCTGATACCGACCTTGGTGCCACCGAGGCCGCCTGCCCGCGGATGCCACACGATCTCGCCGTCGGAGACCTGGCGAAGGATGAGGTTGCCCTCGGTGTGCATGGTCAGCGAGTAGTCACCATTGGGCGAGTAGAGTCTCTCGCCAGCATCCAGGGTGGTCCCGATCGAGATGCTCGAAGCCGCCGATGCCGGCGCCCCCGTGCCGAACACGAGCGCCGACGACGCGAGCACCGCGACCACCCCGGCGACGAGGAGACTTCTGGCGCGGCTGGCAATTCCGCTGGGTCCTGAGATCATGGGAGTCGTCCTTCTTGCTCTGCTGCCGCTGTTCGGCAGCTGGTGAGACGACCGTAGAACTCGCGGATTTCAGCGCGCTGCCCGTACGTCAGGAGCGCCCGCACTCTGCCCGTACGTCAGTTCTGGTCGGCCTTCTCAGCACCCCGGCGCTAGCGGATGCCGGGCCTCGAGGAACCCGTCAATGTCGCCGTCGAAGACGGCCCGCGGGTTGCCGACCTCGTAGGCCGTACGCGGCGAGTCATTTGCGCCCAGCCAAAGTCGAGCGCTTTAACCGACTTAGTCGCTCGGGTTGGGTAGGCAGCTCACCGGGCGGCGCGCGCCGCCGCGGGCACTGAGTCAGAGCAGAGCCGGCTGGCGAGAGCGGGTGGGGTCCTTAGGGATGGGGATCCCACCCGCGACGCAAGCCAGGCCAGAACGGTGTCGGCGAACTCGTCGGGCTTGTTGCGATGCACGAAGTGGCCGACGTCGAAGTGGACGAGGTCGGCCTTCGGGATCCGGTGGGCGACCTTCTCGAGGTCTTCCGGCGGGATGTGGCTGTTGCCACCACCGGCCACGATCAGGGTCGGCATGGGCAGCAGCTCGAGCTGCTCCCACATCCACGCGTCGTACGTCGTCGCCTCCACGAGCAGGGATGCGATGCACTCCCAGTCGTGCGGCATCGGCCTGGTCGCGCGCCCGGGGCCCCGGCGATCGCGCGGCGCAGGTGGCACGACGTCCTCGATGACCATCCGGGAGACCAGGTCGGGCCGGTGCATCGCGACCAGAAGCGCGACGTTGCCGCCGGTCGAGTGCCCGACGAGCACCGCACCCGAGATCTCGAGCGCGTCCATCGCGACGATGACGTCGTCGGCGATGAGCCGATGAGAGTACTCCGAGGCCCAGTCCGAGTCCCCGTGCCCACGCAGGTCGAGGGCGTGGACCCGGTGCTCGGCCGCAAACGACGGCACGACTGCCTGCCATCGCTTCGCCGTGCCTCCGAGCTCGTGCAACAGCACCATCGGCGTTCCACCCTCGGGGCCGTAGACGTCATAGACGTACGCCGCCCCGCGGCCGGGAAGTGGAAGCCTGGTGCGCGTCTGCGCAACCATCAAGTCAGTTCTGCTCGGCCTTCTCAGCGCCTCGACGCCAGCGGATACCGGCCTCGAGGAATCCGTCGATGTCGCCGTCGAAGACGGCCTGCGGATTGCCGACCTCGTAGGTCGTACGCAGGTCCTTGACGATCTGGTAGGGATTGAGGACGTAGTTGCGCATCTGGTCGCCCCAGGAAGCGGCGACGTCGCCCTTGAGCTCCTTGATCTGCGCCTCCTCCTCTGCCTTCTTCAGCGCGAGCAGCTTGGCCTTGAGAACGATCATCGCGGCGGCCTTGTTCTGCAGCTGCGACTTCTCGTTCTGGCAGGAGACCACGGTGCCGGTGGGGAGGTGGGTCAGCCGGACCGCCGAGTCGGTGGTGTTGACCGACTGGCCGCCGGGACCCGAGGAGCGGTAGACGTCGACCTTGATGTCGTTCTCGTCGAGGTCGATCTCGTCGGTCTGCTCGAGGACGGGCACGACCTCGACCGCGGCGAAGGAGGTCTGCCGGCGGCCCTGGTTGTCGAAGGGGCTGATCCGGACCAGACGGTGGGTGCCGGCCTCGACCGAGAGGGTGCCGTAGGCGTAGGGAGCGTGGATCGCGAAGGTGGCGGACTTGAGCCCGGCCTCCTCGGCGTAGGAGGTGTCGAAGACCTCGACCGGGTATTTGTGCTGCTCGGCCCAGCGGACGTACATCCGCATCAGCATCTCGGCGAAGTCGGCGGCGTCGACGCCGCCCGCGCCGGAGCGGATCGTGATCACGGCCTCGCGGGAGTCGTACTCCCCCGAGAGCAGGGTGCGGATCTCCAGGCTCTCGACGGACTTCTTGACCCGGCTCAGCTCGGCCTCGGAATCGGCGAGCGAGTCGGCGTCGCCCTCCTCCTGAGCCATCTCGACCATCAGCGCGAGGTCGTCGATGCGGGTGTTGAGCTCGGTGAACTTGTTGAGCTCTCCCTGCAGCAGGGAGAGACGTCCGGTGACGCGGGTGGCGTTGTCCTGATCATCCCAGAGGTCGGGCGCGGCGACCTGCTCGCCGAGGTCGGCGATCTCCGTGCGCATCGCGTCCAGGTCCAGCACCTGGCCGATGGTCTGCATCGTTGCCTGGAGCTGCTTGATCTCGGTGTCGAATTCGGGGCCTGCCACGTACTACAGGTTACTTGACCGGTGGTTCGCCACCCGATTCGCCGCCCCCTCACAGATGCGCTCGCCCTCCGGCATGGGGAACCGGAGGGCGAGCGCCATGGGGATGTCGCCAGAAGGGATATATCGGCGTGAGCCCGTCGAAACGGGCCGGAGAGACCTCAGGCCTGATGGATCGAGCCGGCGAACCAGCCGTCCCAGGCAGCCTCCTCACGAACAGCGGTTCCCGGCTTGGGAGCGTGCAGCATGATCGCCTGGCCGTTCTCCCAGCGCAGGAAGATGCCCACGTGGTAGACGGGGCTGCCCCAGAACATCAGGTCACCGCGCTGGATCTGGTCGTTCGGCACCGACGGCAGCGCAGCGGCCTGGTCCCGCGAGACCCGGGGCAGCTCGATACCGGCGGCGCTGAAGGCGTACTGCGTCAGGCCGGAGCAGTCGAACGCGCTCGGCCCGGTGGCACCCCAGACGTACGGGTCACCGATCTGCTCCGAGGCGACGCTGATCGCGCGCTCGATCTTGCCCTGCTGGCTCGCGGCGAAGGCCTTGGCCTCCGCCGCCGCCTTTGCTTCGGCCCTCTTCTTCTCTTCCGCGGCCTTCTTGGCCGCGATCGCTGCCTTGCGCTTCGCCTCGGCAGCCTTACGGGCTGCCTCGGCCTTGCGCTGCTGCGCCTCGACAGCCCTCTCGAGCTGCTTGACGTCGGTGAGCATCGCCGTGGGGGTGGCCGAGGCCTCCAGGATCGGAGCCTCCACCACCGTGGCCGACTCGAGGTTCGGCTTGTCGGCGGGCGGGGCGGCGTTGGCAGCGGGCACCGCCACCAGGGCACCTGCGGCGATGCCGCTGGCGAGGGTGACGCGACCGAGGAGCTTTCCGTGGCCGCTGAGCGATCCTGTGATCGTCCGGGCGATGGATAGGTTCAGCGCCCGGAAGGGGCGAGTCGTGCCTCGATGGGCAGGACGGGATACGGACTTGGACATGCGTGAGTTCCTTCCCACGCCTGCGAGGTGAGCTGTCGGGTTCGGGCCAGAAAGGTTGCCCGGCCATCTTGCGATGGCTTCACCCCGAGCGACCGTCCGAGTTAGTCGCGTGGATCTTGGGTCCCCCGCTCCTGTCCCATACGTACTGCTGAGTGTGAGGGGTAAGGGGGTTCAGTAGTAGGGGCCGGCTTCCGGAGGGACAGGATTCGGCGTGTACCGGGGCCGGTCGTGCATTCTGCACGGCTCAACCAAGGTGACATGGCAACTCAAGCGGATCCAATCCGGAATGTGCGCATTTGGGGCGGAAACCACGTGTTCACGCGTGGTTTTACCGTCGTTTGTGAGTCATCTCACCGGCAGACGGCCGTTTGAGACCAGGTCCGAGCGGGTCTCACTCCGCCGCTTCGAGCCGGAATCCGACCCCGCGGACGGCGACGACCTTCTCCTGCACACCGGCCGCCTCGAGCTTCTGGCGCAGTCGTCCGACGGTGACGTCGAGCGTCTTCGTCGAGCCGTACCAGTTCTCGTCCCAGACCTCGGCCATCAGCCGGTCACGGGAGACGACCTTGTCGCGGGAGGCGGCCAGCACGGCCAGGAGCGCGAACTCCTTGCCGGTCAGCGTCACCTCGCGCTCACCGGCGTAGACCCGGTGGGCAGCCACGTCGATGCGCAGCGCGTCGTCGTCGCCGCCGGGCTCGTCCGGACCCGAGCGGCGCAGCAGTGCGCGGACCCGGGCCTGGAGGACGGCCAGCGCGAACGGCTTGGCCAGGTAGTCGTCGGCACCGGCGTCGAGGCCGACCACCAGGTCGATCTCGGCGTCCCGAGCGGTGAGGATCATGATCCCGCCCTCGTAGCCGTTGTCCCGCGCGGCCTTGCAGACCTCGAGCCCGTCCATGTCGGGAAGGCCGAGGTCGAGCAGCACGAGCTCGGCCTCGTAGGGGGGCGCCAGCAGCTCCAGCGCCTTCTTGCCGGAGTCGACCCAGGTGACGTCGTACCCCTCACGCTGGAGCGTGCGCACCAGCGGAGCGGCGATGTCCTCTTGGTCTTCTACGACGAGCACGGAGTTAGACATGAAGAGAACAATAGTTACAGGCCCGTAGGGCTTGTGAAGAGATCCCCCCTTTCAGATAAGCGCGTGATCACATTGTTAGGTCCGAGCTGCTCGATACCGAGCGGATCCTCGGCTCCTTCGGTGACCTCGTCCCAGGTGACGGGAGCTGCCACCGTCGGGGTGTCCTTGCCTCTCAGCGAGTAGGGACAGATGGTCGTCTTCGAGCCGGAGTTCTGCGACCAGTCCAGGAAAACCTTGCCTGACCTGCGGCTTTTGGTCATCGTCGCGGTCACCTTGCTCGGGTTCGCCTTCTGTAGGTCCTCGGCGATCTCCTTGGCCAGCGCCGTGGCCGCGTCCGGCTCGACGGGCTCCGGCAGGGCGGCGTACAGATGCAGGCCCTTGCTGCCGCTGAGCACCGGAGCCGCGGCGAGGTCGCGGGCGCCGAGCGCCTCGCGCACCAGCAGCGCCACCTCGCAACACTCCTGGAGACCGGCCGGCTCGCCGGGGTCGAGGTCGATCACGATCCGGTTCGCACCGGCCGGGGTGCCGTCGGCGCCGACCGTCCACTGATGGACGTGCAGCTCCAGCGCGGAGAGGTTGGCGGCCCAGGTGAGGGCGGCGAGGCTGTCGAGGACCGGAAAGGTGAGTGTTCCCTCCTTGTGGTCGGCGGTTCGGGATCCCGTTGTCGGAACGATGACCGTGCGGACCCAGCTGGGTGTGCCAGCCGGTGCGTTCTTCTCGAAGAACGACATGTCGCCGATGCCGTGCGGCCAGCGGATCCGCGTCACGGCGCGGTTCTCGAGCTGCGGCAGGATCGCCGGCGCCACCTGGGCGTAGTAGTTGAGCACCTCGCCCTTCGTCATTCCGGTGCGGGGATAGAGCACCTTGCTGAGGCTGGTCAGCGTCAGCACCCGGCCGTCGACCTCGACGCGTACCTCTTCTCGTTCGACCATCACAGATCCTCCGGTGAGACGTCGTCCCTGATCCCGATGAAGCTCGGCTGCCGCAGCCGGCCCTGGTAGCTCGCCGCCGCGACGGCGGTGCCGTGGGTCTCCACCTCCACGACGAGGAGCGGCTCGACCCAGTGGGTGCCGCGGGCATCCACCGTCGGCACTCCCCCGTCGGGGTCGACGTCGGGGCCGGCGAAGGGGCTGCGCCCGGTCTCGCGGAGCAGTTCCCCGAGCCGCTGGGCCCGCTTGCCGGTGATGCCGCTGCCGACCCTTCCGCGGTAGATCAGCCCGTCGGGCGTCGGCTGTCCGACGAGCAGGGCGCCGAGACGCTCGGTGCCGCCCTCGGTGCCCACCTCGGGTCGCCAGCCGCCGACCACGAGCGATGCCCGGTAGCGGTGGGCGAGCTTCACCCAGTCCTTGCTGCGCTCACCGGGCCGGTAGCGGCTGCCACGCCGCTTGGACACGATCCCCTCCAGCCCCTGCGCCCGTGTCACCTCGTGGAGCATCGGCCCGTCGTCGTAGGTCGCCGGCAGCTGCCACGACCCGAGGTCGCCCTCGGCTTGGACGGCCTCGAGGACCTTGCGCCGCTCGGCCCAGGGCTCCTCGATGAGCAGCCGCCCGTCGAGACGGAGAAGATCGAAGACCATGTACGTCGCCGGGATCTTCTCCGCGAACCGTGCAGCGCGGCGGACGTCGCGGTTGTGCATCCGGTCCATCAGCACCCGGAAGTCGGGCAGCCCGGAGTCGTTGAGCGCGATCACCTCGCCATCGACGAGCACGTCACGCTTCGGGCCCGTGGCGATCTCGGGCCAGGCAGGGGTGGCGTCGTTGTCGTTGCGTGTGGTCAGCCGGGTCTGCGTACGCCCTTCGGGGCTGTCGCCGAGGAGACGGATGCCGTCCCACTTGACCTCATGGACCCACTCCTCCCCCGGCGGCACGTGGCTGCCGGGCGTGGCCAGCATGGGACGCAGCGTTGAGCGCATGGGCCCATCTTGCTATCTCGCGGCGGCGCGTGGTGGCTCTGACGGGGGTGAATGGGGTACCGGTATCGGGGAATCCGACAGATACTTGGTGAATCCATCCCAACTGACGAGGGGTCCGCATGCGTGCGATCTGGAAGGGCGCTGTCTCGTTCGGGCTGGTCAGCGTGCCTGTGAAGCTCTACTCGGCGACGGAGTCCCACGACGTCTCCTTCCGCCAGGTGCACCAGGCCGACGGCGGCCGGATCCGCTATCAGCGGATCTGTTCGATCGACGGGGAGGAGGTGCCCTACTCCGAGATCGCCAAGGGCTATGAGACCGAGGACGGCGAGATGGCCATCCTCACCGACGACGACTTCGCCAACCTGCCGACGACCTCCTCGCGCGAGATCGCGGTGGAGAAGTTCGTGCCCTCCGAGCAGATCGACCCGATGCTCTTCGAGAAGAGCTACTACCTGGAGCCGGAGAACACCGGGGTCAAGCCCTACGCGCTCCTGCGCCAGGCCCTGCTCGATGCCGACCGGGTCGCCCTGGTGACCGTCGCGCTGCGTCAGCGCACGACGGTCGCCGCGCTGCGGGTGCGGCCGACGGACAACGGCGACGTGATCGTGCTGCAGACGATGATGTGGCCCGACGAGATCCGGGTGCCCGACTTCAACGTCGAGGCGGGCGAGATCAAGGACTCCGAGATCAAGATGGCCAACATGCTCGTCGAGACGCTCGCGGGCGACTTCCACCCCGAGGAGTTCTCCGACGACTACGCCGAGGCCATCGAGGAGATGGTGAAGGCCAAGATCGAAGGCGGCGAGGTCGAGCGGACCCCCACCTCCACCAAGACCTCCGGCGAGGTCGTCGACCTGCTCGCCGCTCTGCAGCGCTCTGTCGCCGCGGCGAAGAAGTCGCGCGGCGAAGAGGTCCCCGAGGAGGCGTCCGACAAGGACGAGGACAAGGGCGAGGAGAAGGCCTCGGAGGCCTCCTGAGGAGGAGGCCGCGCGCAGCGTGGAGACGACCGGCGCGACACGCAGAAATCTTCTGGTGCGGTCGTGTCGAAGAGGGCAGGCTCTGCTCGACGCGTAGGCGACGATGCTCAACGGAAGCGTCGCGCAACCGCAAGGAGAGACTGATGCGCTACATGATGCTGGTGAAGATGGCCCCCGACGCCGGGCCGCCTCCGGTGGCACTGATGGAGGCGGTGGAGGGCGAGATCAAGCAGCAGTACGCCGATGGCATCCTGCTCGACGCCGACGGGCTAGGTCCCGGGCTGGAGATCCGGCTGACCGCCGGGGAGGTCACCCACATCGACGGACCGTTCGCCGAGGCCAAGGAGGTCGCGGGCGGGTTCTCGCTGTTCGAGGTCCGCTCCCACGACGAGGCCGTCGAGCTCGGGCGGCGGATGGTCCAGCTCCATGAGGAGCTGTGGCCCGGGCAGGACGTGGCCGTGGAGATGCGGCCGTTGGTCGGTCCGCCGGCGCCGGCGGAATGAGTCACTGAAAGGTGGTCTCGACAAGCTCGACCACCGCTGAAGAAGCGATCGTCGCGGTCTGGCGCAACGAGTCCGTACGCCTCCTCGCCGGTCTGGCGCGGATGACCCACGACCTCGACCTGGCCGAGGATCTGGCCCAGGATGCCCTCGTCGCGGCGCTGGAGCAGTGGCCGGACGAGGGCATCCCGCGCAACCCGGGGGCGTGGCTGATGTCGATCGCGAAGCGGCGCGCGATCGACGGGTTCCGCCGCGACGAGGTGCTGCGCCGCAAGGTCGCCCTGTTGGGCCACGAGCTGGAGGAGGGTGAGATGCCGGACCTGGCCGCCGCTGTCGACTACATCGAGGACGACGTACTGCGCTTGATGTTCGTCTCGTGCCATCCGTCCCTGGCCCCCGACTCCCGCACGGTGCTGACGCTGCGGCTCGTGGGCGGGCTGACGACCGCCGAGATCGCGCGGGCCTACTTCGCCAAGGAGTCGGCCGTGGGGCAGCGGATCTCGCGGGCGAAGCGCACCCTGGCCGAGGCCGGGGCGTCGTTCGAGCTTCCGGTCGGCGAAGAGCGGGCTGCACGTCTGCGCGACGTGATGCAGACGATCTACCTGGTCTTCAACGAGGGCTACGCCGCGACGTCCGGGCCGTCGTGGACCCGGCCCGAGCTGTGCCTGGAGGGAATGCGGCTGGCCCGGATGCTGGCCGCGCTCGCTCCGGGGGACCCCGAGGCGCAGGCGCTGCAGGGGCTGTTGGAGATCCAAGGCTCGCGGCTCGCGGCCCGGGCGGACGCCGACGGGAGTCCGGTGCTGCTCGAGGACCAGGACCGGGCCCGGTGGGACCAGCTCCTGCTGCGGCGCGGCCTGGCCGCCGTCGACCGGGCGAAGGCGCTGGCCGCGTCCGGCACTCCCGGCGGGAGCTATCTGGTTCAGGCGATGATCGCCGCGTGCCACGGCCGCGCCCGCACGGCCGAACAGACCGACTGGGCCGAGATCGCGCGCCTCTACGACGTGCTCGCCGCCGCTGCCCCGGGCGCCGTCATCGAGGTCAACCGGGCCGTGGCGCACGGGCGCGCCTTCGGGCCCGACGCGGGACTGGCGATCCTGGCGGCCCTCCCCGACGGTGCGCTCCCGGGATCGCATCTGCCGGCCGGCGTACGTGGTGACCTGCTGCACCGCGCCGGGCGACACCTCGAGGCCGCGGCGGCGTTCGAGGAGGCCGCCGCGGCGACCGCCAACGTCGAGGAACGAGAACTTCTGGAGAAACGCGCGGCCGCGTGTCGAAACGACGACAGCTCGTCCGACGCGTAAGCATCAACCGAGCCTCACCGGCTCGCCAACCGCTGGATTAGGGAAGATCGCCATGACCAAGACCACCACCTCCGTCGACGGCTCCACGATCGCCTACGACGTCACCGGCACCGGCCCGGCGCTCGTCCTCGTCGACGGCGCGATGTGCTATCGCGGCTTCGGGCCGTCGCAGGAGCTGGCCGACGCTCTCTCGGACCGGTTCACGGTCTACCGCTACGACCGCCGCGGCCGGGGCGAGAGCACCATCGCCAAGCCCGCTGCCGTGGGCACCATGGAGGCGGTCGAGCAGGAGGTCGCCGACCTGGGCGCGGTGATCGAGGCGGCCGGCGGTCACGCCCACCTGCTGGGCCTCAGCTCCGGTGCCTTCCTCGCACTCGAGGGCGCACGGGCGGGGCTGCCGATCGACAAGATCGTCGCCTACGAGGCGCCTCTCATCCTCGACGACACCCACCGCCCGAACGACGCCGATCTGGCACAGCAGGTCGAGGCTCTCGTCGAGAAGGGCAAGCGGGCGGCCGCGATCGAGCTGTTCATGCGCGTGGTCGGCATGCCCCTGATCGCAGTCAAGATCATGCGCCTGTCCCCCATGTTCAAGAAGCTCACCCCGGTGGCGCACACGCTGACCTATGACCTGGGCATGTGCGTCCCGTTCCAGCAGGGGCGGCCGTTGCCGAACGGCTACTACAAGAACGTGTCGGTGCCGGTGCTGTCGGGGGCGGGCAGCAAGAGCCCGACCTACATGACCAACGCCCAGCAGGCCATCTCCAAAGCGGTCCCGGACGGCCGCTACGTTGTCCTCGACGGGCAGGACCACATGGTCAAGGCCGCCGCCCTGGCCCCGGTCGCCACCGAGTTCCTCACCGCCTGAAGCGCTGAGTCGGCTCGTCCTGACCCGATCGACCGTCGAGTCGGCTCGTCATGACGCGCCGACTCGGCGGACTGACCGGTCAGGATGCGCCGACTCGGCGAGCTGAGCGGTCAAGATGCGCCGACTCGGCGAGAAATCGGGTCATCTAGGCTGCGGAGCATGGCGCAACTGTGGGACATCTCACCACCCGTTCACGCGGACTCGCCGGTCTTCCCCGGTGACCACGCCACCGAGGTCGGCTGGACGTTCCGGATCGGGCCCGGGTGCCCGGTCAACGTCGCCGAGCTGACCCTGTCGGCCCACGTCGGCGCGCACGCGGACGCTCCGCTGCACTTCACCGACGGGGGTACGCCGGCCGGTGAGATGTCGCTGGAGCCGTTCCTCGGTCCGTGCCGGGTGGTCGACGTCTCCGACGTGCGGCCGCTGGTCACCGTCGACGACATCGACGTCACCGACCTGCCGCCGCGCGTGCTGTTCCGGACGTACGCCACCCAGCCGACGACTTGGGACGACGACTTCTGTGCGCTCGACCCCGCGGTGATCGACCTGCTCGCCTCGCACGGGGTGCGGCTGGTCGGCACCGACGCGGCCAGCCTGGACCCGTCCGACTCCAAGGACCTGCCGGCGCACTTCGCGACCCATCGTCACGACGTACGCATCCTGGAGAACCTGCTGCTCGACGAGGTCCCGGCGGGCGACTACGAGCTGATCGCGCTCCCGCTCAAGCTCACCACCGCCGACGCAGCGCCCGTGCGGGCCGTGCTCAGGCCGATCCAGGAGGTCGCCGGATGAACCGCGACGACGTGGTCGCTCTCGACCGGGCCGACCCGCTGGGTCCGCTGCGGGAGCTCTTCGACCTGCCCGAGGGGACGATCTACCTCGACGGCAACTCGCTCGGCGCGCTCCCCCGCGCCACCGCGGGCCGGGTGGCCGAGGTGGTCACGCAGGAGTGGGGGCGCGGGCTGATCGAGTCGTGGAACACCGCCTCCTGGATCACCCTGCCCCAGCGCGTCGGCGACAAGATCGCCAGGATCGTGGGCGCAGGTGAGAGCGAGGTCGTGGTCGCCGACTCGACCTCGCTGAACGTCTACAAGGTCCTCGCCTCGGCGCTCTCGATCGCCTCGGTCGACTCACCTGAGCGACGGATCGTGATCAGTGAGCGCAGCAACTTCCCGACCGATATCTACATCGCCTCCTCGCTGTGTCGCGAGCGCGGCTACGAGCTGGTGCTGGTCGACTCGCCCGACGAGATCGAGGGGCTGCTCGACCGCGCCGCGGTGCTGATGCTCACCGAGGTCAACTACCGCACCGGATACCTGCACGACATGGCCGCGGTGACCGAGCGTGCCCACGGACACGGCGTGCTCGCGGTCTGGGACCTGTGCCACTCCGCGGGTGCCGTGCCGGTGGACCTTCGTGGCGCTGATGCCGACTTCGCGGTCGGCTGCGGCTACAAGTTCCTCAACGGCGGCCCCGGCTCGCCGGCATTCCTGTGGGTCAGCCCGCGCCATGTGGACCGCTTCGAGCAGCCGCTGTCCGGCTGGATGGGTCACGCGGCGCCGTTCGAGATGTCGCCGGGCTACCGGCCGGCGGAAGGGGTCTCGCGCTATCTGTCCGGCACCCCCGCCGTCATCGGCATCTCCGCCCTGGAGTGCGGTGTCGACACGCTGCTCGCCGCCGAGACGTACGGCGGTCTGCCGGCGCTGCGGGAGAAGTCGCTCGCGCTGACCCGGCTCTTCGCCGACCTCGTCGCCTCCCGGCTCCCCGGGTTCGTGATCGAGTCGCCGCCGGAGGACGCTCGGCGCGGCAGCCAGGTGTCGCTGAGCCTCGGATCGGGCGAAGGGGCGTACGCGATCGTGCAGGCGCTCATCGAACGTGGCGTCGTCGGGGACTTCCGAGCAGGCTCGCCCGACATCCTGCGTTTCGGAGTCACCCCGCTCTACACCCGCTACGTCGACGTGTGGGACGCCGTCGACCACCTGGTCTCGGTGATGGACAACGACGAATGGCGCGACGAGCGCTTCTGGACCCGAGGAGCAGTCACATGAGCCGTGAAGACAGCGGAGCGCAGGACCTTCCGATGGACTACTCCGACTACCTCCACCTGCCGGAGGTGCTCGGTGCGCAGAACCCGCTCTCGGGCGACCACCACGAGATGCTCTTCATCGTGCAGCACCAGGCGATGGAGCTGTGGATGCGGCTCGCGCTGCACGAGCTGACCGAGGCCCAACGGCTGCTCTCGGTCGACGAGGTGCGCCCGGCGTTCAAGGGGCTGGCCCGGGTCTCCCGGGTCATGGAGCAGCTCGTGCACGCCTGGGACGTCCTCTCGACGCTGACCCCGACCGAGTACGACAAGTTCCGCCCCTACCTGGCCACCGGCTCAGGGTTCCAGTCGTGGCAGTACCGCTGCATCGAGTTCGCGCTCGGCAACAAGGCGGTCCACACGCTTCGCGTGCACGAGGGGCGGCCGCACGAGCAGGATGTGCTGGCTGCGTACGGACGGCCTTCTCTCTACGACGAGTCGCTGCGACTGCTGTCCCGGCGAGGCTTCGACATCCCGGAGTCACACCTGACCAGGGACTGGAAGCAGGAGTACGCGGCGTCCGACGCCGTCGAGGCGGCCTGGCGCGAGGTCTACCGCGACCCGGAGAAGCACTGGGACCTCTACGAGCTCGGCGAGGAGCTCACCGACCTGGAAACCGCCTTCCGCGTCTGGCGGTTCCGGCACGTCACCACCGTCGAGCGGATCATCGGTTTCAAGCCAGGCACCGGCGGGACCTCCGGTGTCGGCTACCTGCGCAAGCAGCTCGACATCATCCTGTTCCCCGAGCTGTGGGCGATGCGTACAGGGCTGTGAGCAGGGTGGATGCTCACCGAGGTAACTCGGTGAGCGCGCACCTACTTCGTGGAACTCCGCGAGGCAAGTGACAGTTGACCGAGGTAACTCGGTCAGCATCCCGGCCCGCGTCAGCGCGTCAGCTTGGCCCGGAGCCGCTCCGCGAGGCGTACGGAGGCCTCGATCTCGACCTTCCGGATCGAGACGGACTCGATGTTGATGCCGAACGGCACGCCGAGCTGACGGCAGAACGCCATCAGCTCGAGCGCGGTCGCCTCGGCCTGCTCGAGCGAGGCGTCGAGGGTGTCGGTGGCGTGGCGCAGCTCGTTCTCGATCCAGCGCGGGACGTCGACGCCGAGCCAGCGGAGGAACTCCAGGGTCTTCATCGAGCCGCACACGGAGAAGGTGAACACGATCGGGACCGGCTCCACGCCACGGCTCTCGCACTCGTAGCGGTAGTCGGAGACGAGGTTCTTGGCGGCGTTGACGTCGTAGACGACCTGGGTCACGAAGTAGGAGCAGCCCGCCTCCTGCTTCGCGATCAGCCGGAGGTGCTCGTCGCCCTTGGCCGTGTGTCGCTCGGGGATCGCGACCGCTCCGAGGAGCAGTTCGGGGTTGATCTCCTTCCGGATCTCCTGGGCACGGCGCAGGCTGGTCGCCACCCGCTTCTCACCCGAGGAGGCACCGACGAAGACCGACAGCGCCCTGGTCGGGTCCTGGGTCTTGACCCAGTCCCGCAGCTCCCCCTCGTCGTACTTCCCCGTGGCTCGGTAGACCACGGCCGGCACGTCGAGACCGGCGAGGTTGCGCTCGAGGAACTCGGCCGGGTCGAGGGTGCGTACGAACGGAAAGGGTCGTTCCTCGGGATTGCGATCGGACTCGTCGTCGATGTCGTAGAGGATCAGTCCGTCGACATCCAGCGGCCGGATGCGCTCGAGCGTGACCTCCGCGATCTGCTGCACCCTCTCGGGGTCCGTCGTCACCCTCGGTGGGGTGACGGCGAAAAGCAGAATCTCACCGGCTCGGTCACTGATGCGCTGCTGCAGATCCACGGCCTCAACGCTAGCCGAGGAGTGCCGACTCGGCGCGTCTGTCCCACCCCAGCGCGCCGAGTCGGCGTGGATCAGTAGACGCTCGGCCCCGAGGCGGGGGCGTCGTAGGCCTCGGTGTCGGGCTTGATCTTGAACAGCTCGGCACGCCGCTTGATCGTCTCAGCACGAGCCAGGCGCGGCTTGTCGCTGCCGTCGCGGATCACGCGGCCGCCCTCCTCGAACTTGTGCAGGAACTCGTAGGCCCAGGTCACGTCGGACGGGGTCGGGCTGAACGACTCGTTGATCACCGAGGGCTGCTCGATGTCGAGGCAGAGCTTGCCGGTCATACCCATGGCGACGCCGTCGGAGGACTGCTCACGCAGGAGGGGGTGGCTGCTGCCGACCGTCGGGCCGTCGATCGGGCCGGACAGGTTGCCGATCCGCGAGGCCAGGACCAGCTTGGTCCGCGGGTAGGCCATGGCGAGCGGGTCGTTCTCCGCGCCGGTGTCGCGGCGGTAGTCACCGGAGCCGAACGCGAGCCGGTAGGCGCCGCGCGCCCGGGCGATCGTGGCGGCGTCCTCGATCCCCAGCGCCGACTCGAGCAGCGGGATGACGGGGGTCCCGCCGCCCAGCCGCTGGAAGGTGTCGGTCACCTGGTCGGGCGACTCGGTCTTCGCGAGCATCACACCGGCGAGCGTCCCGATCCCGGCCAGCGCCGAGATGTCCTCGCTCCAGTCCTCGGTGGTCCAGTCGTTGATGCGTACCCAGGCACGGCCGCCGCCCTTGAGCCACTCGGTCACGTTCGCACGCGCCTGTGACTTCAGCGAGCTGTCGATCGCATCCTCCATGTCGAGGATGATCTGGTCTGCGCGGCTGAGCTGCGCGTCGTCGAAGATCTCCGTACGCATCGCGGAGACCAGGAGCCAGGATCGGGCGTTGTGGCCCTCGACTCGGTTGGCTTCGCGCACCTCGCGCTTCTCGGCGATCTGGCTCGTGCTCATCGTTCGTCTATCTCCCTACTGGCGTCCTGGGCTGGACGCGATTTGGACGGTAAACCAACGCGTCGGTGACTCGCGAGTAGGAAGCCTGTGTGCAGAGCTGGTTGAGACGTAACCCACATCGAGCCCTGGGTCCGAAGGGGTGACTCCACAGTCCTGCTGGGCCAGTCACCTGGAGGCACAACGGCGTCAACGACAGCCATATGGGCGATTCGGGACGTAAAAACATGTCGCTGCTCGGATAGTCTGCCGAAGTCCCCCAACGCGACGTTTGTTCCCCCGAAGAAGGATCCCTCCCATGTTCAAACGGGCTTGCTTGGCGTTGGCGCTCCTGGCCGGAGCGTTCCTCATGGTGCTCTCACCGCCGCCGGCTCATGCGATGACGGACTCGTGGGCCGAGTGGGCTCCCATCTCCGGGACGTCCAACGACTACTCCACGACGATGACCCAGCGCTCGGCCGGCTTCCCGCAGGCCCAGATGGCCAGCGACTCCCGCGCCAACGTCGCCCTCCCCAGCGGGGCGAGCACCTTCCTCGACACCAGCACGCCGCCGGGGGCGAAATACGGCACGAGCCGCGGTTCGGCCTACATCAACCTGCGACCGAAGGCCGACACCCCGAGCAGCCCTTCGACCACGACGTACGCCTTCGAGAACCCCACGCCCGACACCGGCTGGGCGTTCGTGCTCGGCGACATCGACTCCGACCAGGTCCAGATCCTGGCGACCGACGAGAACGGCGACCCCGTCCCGGCCGCGGAGATCTCCGCCTGGTTCCAAGGATCGTTCAACTACGCAGGCGGCACCGATCAGCCGACCTGGAACGCGGCCACCTCGACGCTGACCGGCAACCCGACCGCCACCGACACCAACGGCGCCAGCGGCTGGTACGAGCCCGACATCCGGATCACCAGCCTCTCCTTCGTCTTCACCCGCCGCGCCGGGTTCCCGATCTACCAGACCTGGTTCGTGAGCAGGGCCCGGCCGATCGGCGGCACCGTCACCGACGTGTCGACCTCCGGGGCCTGCCCGATCGAGGAGTCCGTGCTCACCCTCGTCTCTCCGTACGGCGAGACGCTGGCGACCACGAGCCCCGCCGCCGACGGCACCTACTCCTTCGGCGACTTCGCCACCCAGGACGGCTACACCGTCCGCCTCACCCGGCCCGATAGCTGCGCGACGGTCGGGCAGTCCGAGGTGGTCGTGAGCAACCGCGGCAACGATGACGACCCTGCCTCGCGGGCCGACTTCGAGGTGCGGCAGGTGATCCCGCAGGCCATCAGCGGCACCGTACGCGACTCGGCCGGCGCGCCGGTCCCGGGCGCGACCGTGACCCTCACCCGTCCCGACGGGACCACCGCGACCACGACGACGAGCGTGGACGGCAGCTATCTCTTCGACGACAACGCCGCCGGCACGGGCTACTCGGTGACCCTGACGGTGCCCGACGGCTACACCGCCGGTCCCGACGGTACGACCCGCTCCGACATCACCATCACCGACACCCCGATCACCGACCAGGACTTCGTGGTGAACCAGCTGGCCAGCGTCTCGGGCACCGTGACCGGCGGCGGCAACGGTCTCGGCGGCGTCCAGGTGCGCCTGGTCCCGGCCGGCGGCGGCGACCCGGTCACCACGGTCACCGACGGTGACGGCAACTACCTGCTCGACGGCGTGCCACCCGGTGACTACACCGCCGAGATCGACGCGCCCGAGGGCTACTCCGGCGCCACCACACGACCGGTCACCGTGACCGCGAGCGACGTGACCGGGGTCGACTTCGACCTCACCCGCCCCGGCACGGTCACCGGACAGGTCACCGACGCCTCGTCCGGGGACCCGGTCGCCGGGGTCACCCTCGCGGTCGACGGTCCCGACGGCCAGGTCGCGGTCATCACCGACGACGCGGGCGCCTACATCCTCGAGGACCTTCCTCCGGGCGACTACACCATCACCGTCACCGCGCCCGACGGGATGCGCGTGGTCGGGGAGACGACGCGTACGGTCACGATCACTGCGGCCGGCGAGATCCGCGGCGGGCAGGACTTCCGGGTCGAAGCGGTTGCCTCCCCGAGCCCGACGCCGACCCCCACCCCGGACCCGACGCCGACACCGGACCCGACACCGGACCCGACACCGGACCCCACACCGGACCCGACCGACCTCCCGACCCCGGGCGGAGACGAGAATCCGCCGACGGCCCCGAACCCGGGACCGCCGACGGAGATCTCATCTCAGAGCTCGTTGCCCGAGACCGGCGGCCCGTCGTGGATCTTCGCCGCGCTCGGTATCTCGCTCATGCTCGCCGGAACGGTGCTCACTGTGACGGCTCGGCGACGCGCCCGAAGCCACGGTTGACCTCTTCGTTGACCACCGAGGTCGCCCAGATCTCCCGCCGCAGCGGGTGGTCCAGGACGGCCTCGGGGAAACGCTCACGGATGGCGGTCGGGAAGTACGCCACCAGCCGCTGCGTCATCTCCGGGTCCGTGGCCGGGTCGGGAAGACCCTCGGCGACCAGCTCGCGTTGACGCTCGATCTTGGCCCAGGCGAGCACGACGGACAGCTCGGGGGCGGTGAGCCCCTCCCCCGCCTCCAGACGGCGAGCCACCTCGGTCGATGACGGCAGTCCCTCGACATCGCGGGTGAGGAGACCGTCGGTGACCCACTCCGCGATCTGACGCTCGTGCGCCTCGAGCAGCTGCGGCGCCGAGGCGACCGCACGGGTCAAGGTCACGTTGTGAGCCTCGTTGTGAGCCAGCACCAGCGCGGCGACCTCGTCGGTCATCTCCTCGAGCAGCTCGTCGCGCGCGGCGAGGGTGAGCGAGCCGGCGCGTACCTCACGGTCCAGCAGGATCTTGAGGTTCACCTCGTGGTCGGAGGTGCCGACTCCGGCGGAGTTGTCGATCGCGTCGGTGTTGATCAGCCCACCCTTGCGGGCGAACTCGACGCGCGCGGCCTGGGTGATGCCCAGGTTGCCGCCCTCGCCGATGACCCGCACCCGCAGGTCGGCGGCATCCACCCGGACGCCGTCGTTGGAGTGGTCCCCCGCGTCGTCATGGCTCTCGTCAGAGGCCTTGACGTACGTGCCGATCCCGCCGTTCCACAGCAGGTCGACCGGCGCGCGCAGGATCGCGCTGATCAGCTCCTGCGGCGTCAGCCGCTTGACGCCGGTCGCGAGACCGAGCGCCTCGCGCACCTCGGGACTGATCGGCACCCACTTCAGCTGCCGCGACCACACGCCTCCGCCCGCTGAGATCAGCGAGGTGTCGTAGGACTCCCAGTTCGACCCGGGGGTCTCGAAGAGACGCTTCCGCTCCTGGAACCCCGTCGCCGCGTCGGGCGTCGGGTCGATGAAGATGTGCCGGTGGTCGAAGGCAGCCACGAGCCGGATCCGGTCCGAGCGCAGCATGCCGTTGCCGAACACGTCTCCGGACATGTCGCCGACGCCGACGGCGGTGATCTCGTCGACCTGCGGGTCGATGCCGAGCCGCTTGAAGTGGTGCTGCACCGAGACCCAGGCACCTCGCGAGGTGATCCCCATCGCCTTGTGGTCATAGCCCGCCGAGCCACCGGAGGCGAACGCGTCGCCGAGCCAGAAGTCGTACTCCGCCGCGACCGAGTTGGCGAGGTCGGAGAACGTCGCGGTGCCCTTGTCGGCGGCGACGACCAGGTAGGAGTCGTCGGCGTCGTGGCGCACCACGTCGGGCGGCGGCACGATCTCACCGTCCACCCGGTTGTCGGTGACGTCGAGCAGGCCACGCAGGAAGGTGACGTAGGCATCCGGACCGGCGACGCCCTTGGGGACGAAGCCGCCCTTCGCGCCACCCGGCACGATCACGGTGTTCTTGACCTGCTGCGCCTTCGCCAGTCCGAGCACCTCGGTGCGGAAGTCGTCGCGCCGGTCGCTCCACCGCAGCCCGCCACGGGCCACGGCGTCGAAGCGCAGGTGCACGCCCTCGACGTTGGGCGAGTAGACGAAGATCTCGTACGCCGGCCGCGGCAGCGGCAGGTCGGGCACCTGCTGCGGGTCGAACTTGAACGCGAGGTAGTCCCGACCGCGGTAGTAGTTGGTCCGCGTCGTCGCCAGGATCGTGGTGACGTAGCTGCGCAGGATCCGGTCCTGGTCCAGGCTCGCGACGTCGTCGAGTGCCTCGATGATCGCCTCGGCCCGCTTCGTCTCGTCACGCGTGGTGAGCGAGGGGTCGAAACGGGTCTCGAACAGCTCCACGAGCTGCCGGGCGATGCCCGGGTTGGCGACCAGCGCGCCCGCGATCGTCGCGAACGAGTTGGGGGTGCCGCCCTGGCGCAGGTAGCGGCCGTAGGCGCGCAGCATCGTGATCTGGCCATGGTCGAGACCGGCCAGGACGAGTGCGTTCAGACGGTCGACCTCGCTGCGCCCCGACCAGGCCTGGTGCAACGCTGCGACCAGCTGGATGGGCGTGCCGACGGGGGTGCCGGCGTAGGCGAGGCCGAAGTCGTAGATGAACCACTCCTCCGACCCGGACGTGCCGACCCCCTCCAGGTCATAGGGCCGCTCGTCGGTGACCTCGAAGCCGAAGGAGGACAGGATCGGGAGCATCAGCGACAGCGAGAGCGGGCCGCCGGTGCGGTAGATCTTGACCCGGAACCCGCCGGCGCTCTCGGGGTCCTTGTAGAAGGAGAAGTCGACCGCCTCGCCCTGGTGCGAGAGCAGCTCCAGGCGAGTCAGGTCGGCGGCGCCGGTGTCGGCGTCGAAGTCCTCCTTGTAGGCCTCTGGGAAGGCGTCGAGCACGTGCGAGAGCCGGGCCGCACCGTCCTCTCCGGCGTGGGCGATGACCGCGCTGACCAGGTCGTCGCGCCAGCTCCGGGCGGCCTTGCGTAGCCGCGACTCGAGGCTGTCGACCAGCCCCGGGGTGTCCAGGGCCTTGCCCAGCGACTCGGTGGTGCCGTGGACCACGAAGTGCACCCGGGCGGTGGTGGACTCGCTGATGCGTACGGTGAACTCCAGGTCGGTGCCACCCAGGACATCGAGGAGCACCTTCGAGAATCGCTCGCGGACCGTGGTGTTGTAGCGGTCACGCGGCAGCGAGACGAGCACCGAGACATAGCGCCCGTACGTGTCGGGACGGACCGCGACCCGAAGGATACGACGCTCGATCGCGCCCAGCGCGGCCTCGGCGAGCGCGGTCAGCTCCTCGGCGGAGGCGTGGAAGAGCTCTTCGCGCGGGTAGGTCTCCATCGCGTCGAGCATCGCCTTGCCGGTGTGGCTGCGGGGGTCGTAGCCGGTGTGGTCGAGGACCGCGGCGACCTTGCCGCGGACGACCGGGATCCGAGTCACCGACTGCCGAGCCGACTTCGTGGTGAAGAGCCCGAGGAACCGGTGCTCACCGACCACCTCACCGGCGCCGTTGAAGATCTTGATGCCGACATGGTCGAGGTAGGCGGGCTCCCCGACGGTCGAGCGCGAGTTGGCCTTGGCGAGGACGAGCATGACCTTGTCCCGGGCGTGGGCGGCCACCTTGGGCGGCATCTTGCCGTGGTCGGGAGCCTGCGGCGGGTCGGCGCGCAGGATGCCCAGGCCGGTGCCGGAGCGGCCGCGCAGGTAGTCACCGTCGAGGCGGTACTCGCGGTAGCCGGTCAGCAGGAAATGGTCCTCGGCCAGCCAGGCCAGCAGCTCGGCAGCCTCGGCGGCCTCCTCGCGAGGCACGCTGTTGGGCGGGGTGTAGCGCAGGCCGGCCGCGATCTCCGCCAGTCGGCGGTGAAGGCGCGGCTCGTCCTCGATGACCTCGCGTACGTCCTCGAGGATGCCCTCCAGACCCGCGACGATCTCCTTCGCCGTGTCGGGGGCGAGACGGTCGATCTCGATGTGCATCCAGGACTCGCGGATGTCTCCTTCGTTCACCCCCTCGAGCGCGCCGGTCACGTCACGGGCGACGTCGATGACGGGGTGGACGACGAGATGGACGTCGAGACCGCGGCGGTAGAGCTCGGTCTTGACCGAGTCCACGAGGTAGGGCATGTCGTCGACGACGATCTCGACGACGCTACGGCCTCCGGCGGACCAACCATCTGCAGCAGTGGTCGGGGTGAGGATCCGCACGGCGGCGGTGCCCTGCGGGCGGCTCGCTGCCAGCGCCAGATGTGATCCCACCGCGCCGGCGAGGTCTGTCTCGCTGCGGCCGGTGAGCTCCTCAGGAGCTACGTTGCGGAAGTAGGTGGTGCTCGGCAGGCGGAACTGCTGGACCGTCTGCGAAGCTTGGACAGGTTGGATATGCGTCTCCGTTGACACACCTGTCACGGTATCCCGGGAGGGCTGCGGATAGGCGGTCGGAACCGAAGGAATCGCCGATGCGAGTCATAGGCCCACGGCACCCTCGCGGAACCGGCCCATTCAGCATACTCGGGGAATGTGTCGGTTCTCTCGGCCCCTCTACTGATGACTCTGACGCGGCTAGGCGTCATGATGGGTTCTTATGAGTAAAAAGCTGTCGATCGACCTGGCTTACGACGCCCCGATCGCAGCCGTCTCCGGGATGCTCGCCGACGCGACGTTCCGTGAGCAGGTCTGCGACGCCCAGCACGCACGGTCCAAGAGCGTGGCCATCACCGGGTCGACGGTGAGCATCCGCTATGAGCAGGCCGTCAGCGGGGTGCCTGGGTTCGCGAAGAAGTTCGTCGGCGACACCATCGAGGTCCACCAGGACGAGGTGTGGTCGGCCGACTTCACCTCCGGCGATCTCAAGGTCTCCCTGCCCGGCAAGCCCGGCTCGCTCACCGGCGTCGCTCGACTGGCCGAGAACGGCACACGGACCATCGAGACGGTCACCCTGACCGCTACCGTGAATGTGCCCCTGGTCAGCGGAAAGCTGGAGGACCTCATCCTCTCGATCTTCAAGAAGGGGCTCGAGAAGGAGCACGAGGTAGGCACCCGCTGGCTCGCCGGCTGACCCTCCTTCATCCCCGTCCCAACCCGCAGAAGAGCCCCAAAGGATTCGGCAATGACGACGACCCTTCAGCACGAGCTCGTCTACGAGGCCCGTATGGGCGAAGTCTCCGCGATGCTGGCTGATCCTGGCTTCCGCGAGCGGGTCGCCGACGCCCAGGGCGCGCTCCGTCGCCGGGTGACCATCGGCGGCGCTCCGCGCGAGGTCCGGATCGACCGGGTGCAGTCGACCGTCGGCGTACCCGCCTTCGCAAAACCCATCGTCACCGGCGACCTCACCGTCCACCAGAACGAGGTCTGGTCCTCCGACACGGTCGCCGTCGTCGACATCACCGTCCCCGGCGGCCTCGCCACGCTGCGCGGCAACATCTCGCTGACCGAGTCCGACGGGCGCACCACCGAGAGCGTGCGGCTGAACATCAAGGTGCCCGTCCCGCTGGTCGGCGCCAAGCTCGAGGAGTACGTCGAGGAGCTGATGCTCAAGGCCTTCGACCTCGAGCAGGCGGTCGGCGCGGAATACCTTTCTCGCTGATTTGGCGCATCCGAACACCTCGTCCAGCGTTGTAGTCCACGCTAGGCAATCGCCACTAACCCACCGCCAGCCTCGGTCTTTCATCGAAGTGAGCGGGCGCTGGGTCTGGCGGTGTGATTGGCGATGACCGTGTTGCATCGGGTCGGGGGCATGCAGGAGTGTCGGCTGGCACTGTCGGGCTGCGGTTCTCCGGTTCTCGGGTCGTGGATGGGCGGTTCGTGGTCAGGGTGGTAGAGGGATCGCGGCGATGCTGGCGAAGACTCTGACGACGTCGTCGATCCAGGGCCAAGACGCGCGGAGCCGCAGCCGTCGTTGTCGAGCAAGACGAGTCAGGCGGGCGAGCACGTGCAGCAGCCGGTGACGCAACCTCTTCGGTTCCGCGGACGCCAGCGCGGTCTGGTCAAGGCCGATCAAGCGCAGCCACGCCATCAGATCGGCAGCAATCTGGACGGCCAGGAGGTCAGGGGTCGTGAAGGTAGCGTCGCGCACGCCGAGGTCTTTCGGATGATCGTGTACGAGCCTTCATTTTCGAAAGACCTCGACGTCTACCCACGGACCGACGCGCCGGACACCGCCCGGGGACCTACACCCTCAACTGTGAAGAGCCAATTACGCTTCAACTGCCGAGTGCCTTCCTGCTGGGACTACTTGAACCGTCGCAAGTCCAAGTCTTCCCTGCTCAGGGGGACTTCGGTGTTCCTACGCGCCGATCACGCCACAGAGTCACGAACGATCCGGACTAGTCACTAAAATCTAGCGAGAAGGCTCACCAATCATTCGATACATGTCGAATAAATGCGCCAATAACTGCACCGTAGAGCATCGAATACCCAGTGAAGACCAAGCTGGATGCACCACCCGAGATGCCAAGGATCATATACAGCGTCATGGTCACTACAACCCCAAACATAGCCGACCCCTGTCGGGGCTTCGGCCCCCATTTTGGAATCCACCCGAGCGCATCAAGAGTACAGAATATCGATACGCCTATTATCGACACCAGCAAAGGGCGCCATTGAGTATCTTGGACAACGATGGAAATCCCTAGAGAGAATGCCGATACCGCTATCCAGCCGAATACATGTAGCCTTTTCATCACGCAGTCCAAGCATACTTTGAAAACCACCAGGTCCAACTATGTAGCGTTGCCCTAGTTTTTCCCCACCAGGTCTTGTATCTGTATATCTTGATACGCGTAACGATCCCCGATTTGTGATTGATGCCCCATTGCGCCGCGACTGCCAACACACCAGGAATAACTGAGCCAATAAGAGCGCCGATAACGGCCCCGACCACACCTCCATAGGCTGCACCTATGCCCGCCCCAACCGCGGCTGCAACAGCGCCTACGAAGTACGTTCCATAATCCAAGTAGCGGCGCAATGCTACTCGATTGAAGTACACAGTCACCCACCGGTAACTTCCGGAGCGTCCACGGGTGTATTTTCCCCACCAGTAAGTTCCAGCGGTGTCAGTCTGGTTGATCGGGTCTGTCGGGTACGCGTATCGCGTGGCTCCGCCGTCTACAATTGGATCATTCGAAAGGAACGAACCTGTTGCCGGGTTATATAGACGCGCTCCCATCAAAGTGACTCCGCCCAACGTGTCGCCACCGGCTGCGCGTTGAGCTGTCCCAAGATACATATATCGACTCTTAAGAACGGCGTCGGCAATGCCCTTTCCGTACTCGTCAGTCTCAGCGTAGCTCAGTATACCGGACTCGGCCAGTCCACTCACAGCACCAACGATATCTCCGTGAAGATTGGCGATATACCAAGTCGTCTCGTCGACGCTCTCCGATCCAATCAGGCCGAACTCGCTAATTCGGAAATTGCGTTGCGGTGCCAACGTTTGGCCTGCGTCAGTGGCGGACGAGATGTACGCAGGACTATCGCCAGCACCGGCGTACTCGTACCGAACTCGACTCGTCTCCACACCATCGACGGTCGAGGCGACGCCCAGAACCCGTCCAGCGGGATCCAGGGTATACTCGCGGCCTTCGGTGCGTATGGAAACGGTGCCGTCGGTTGCGGTCGCCTGGAGTTCTTGCGTCATCGACTCGACCATGTCATTCGCGTGATAGCGCACATTGAGGGGACCAGAGCCGGAACCACTGTTGGTATCGCTTGCCGGGATAGTCAGGGTGCGCCCAAGGGAGTCGTAGGCGTACCCGTTGTTCGTTATCCTGTTAGCCGCATCATACGCGGTTGCCTTAGTGGTGGCTCCATCGGTTGTCTGGCAAGCCCCAGCGCCGGCCGATGTATCGCCCTTCGCCGGAGCGTACGTAGTCAAACTGGTTCGTTCTGAAGCCTGGCTGAAGCCGTAATCGCGGGTCACGCATGCGCCGTCCCGGGTGTCCTCGACCTTGGTAAGGCGACCGACAGCGTCGTAGTTGTAGGTCTGGGCTGAAGCTGGTGAACTGTATTCAAGGACTCGTCCGTCGATGTCTGTCTTCGAGGTGAACCCGGCCAGTTCGACGGTCGCGTCACCCACAAGCGTTGCGTAGGAGAGCGAGACGGGAATTCCTGCCTCTGTGTAGCCATAAGTAGCGGTCATCCCGTTCGGATATCCGACCTCGCCAACCTGGCCATTCGCATCGCGCGCAATTGTCAGAATGTCGGCTGTCGCTGCAGGTAGGCCCAGGTCGACACTGGAGATCACGTCACGATGCTCGCCAAGTGCCTGGTCATATTCGTACTCGTAGCGATGGCGGCCGTCGTTAAACGTCGCGATCTCGCCCGTGGCCGTGTAGGTGGTGACCGATTCCAGACCTGCCGCATCGGTCGATGTCCACTCTCGCCCCCACGTGTCGCTGGTGACGCTGATCGTGTTTACCCCGTCACGGATGCTCGTGGACAGTCCCGATGCTGGGTCATACGAGATCGTGGTGGCGCGGGTGCTGTTACTTGCGTCAGTGCCTGCAACTGCCACAGTGGTCCGAGTGGTGCGACCGAGCGCGTCGTAGTTGGTCATGGTTCTGCGAGTGACGCCAGCGGATGTCTCAATCAGCTCAGTCGGCTGAAGGCTGGCATTGTAATCGACGAAGTAGGTGACTGGCAGTGGCTGTCCTACGGGCTGCACAGCTGGGCCGGTCTTGCATGTGAGCCCGTCCCAGTGGATGCGGTTGGGATGGCCGTTGATCTCGCAGTCAGGTTCGGTGGCGTTCTTGGTGTAGTAGGAGAACACGGTCGAGTGGGCGTCGTTCCCTGTGCCGGTGGCGTCATGTCCTCCACCGGGCTGGCGGGTTTCGATCTGGAGGCCGCCGGTGTCGTAGCGGGTGATCTGGGTCGACCATGTTGCCTCGCCGCCGCTATCGATCCCAGTTTGGACCTTAACTTTGGTGGGAATGCCGAAATTCCAGCCATTCCCGTCCCCTTCGACAATGGGGGCGTACTCGTTGCGGACCACCGTGGTGTCGGCGTCGGTGCTCATGTCGACCGAGGCCGCTGACGTGCGGGTCTCGACGATTAGGTCGAAGCTGCTCGCGGCGTTTTCGTAGGCGGGCTTGCTGCCACCACCGAGCGTGGGTGCTTCGTCGTCGTAGACATTCGCGGTGTGTGACCTGAACCGACCAGTAGTGCCGTTCTTGAGGGTGGCAGTGGTCGCTGGACCGTAGGTATCCTCGACCCGCAGAACCGGGTTCTCGACCGGGGCGCCGTCCTCGTTGAGCTCCGGGGTGCTGTAGTAAGTCAGCGCCGAAGCCTCATATGCGGCCTGGGCCTGGTCTTGCTCGGGTGCTGCCAGGGCGCGTTGGCGGCCGGCCGCGTCCAGGGTGCGGACGGTGTTGCCGCGTGAGTCGTACCAGACGGTATCGATCAGCCATTCACCATCACCGGAACCGTCGCGGGTGGTGTTGCCGTGGACGCCTGTGTTGAGCAGGTTTCCCTCAGAGTCGGTGTAGAACAGCTCCGCGTGCTCGAGATCTGCCGGCGTCGGGCTGGCGGACGGAACGTGGGCGGGGGTGAAGACCGCGAACACCTTCGCGGGCGCATTGTTCTGGCCCCACCTCCCGGTCTCGCCGGCGTTCATCGTAGGTAGACCCGCGGCCGTGGTCTCCAAGCCAGCGGCGCCGCCGTCCTTCGCATAGGCGATGGTCCACGTCGCGTTTCCGGCGCCGGTGGCTTCGTCGAGCGGACGGGTGACCTTGGTCAGGCGGCCGGTGGAGTCGTAGGAGAAGTTCCACGGCTTCTGTCCAGGCGGCGTCGCCGTGGCGAGCAGGACACGCCCCGACACGGTGGTGGTGTCATAGCCGTACATGGCGCACAGGGCAGTCTGGGGTCCAGTCCCGTCAGGGTCGGGACCACATACTTGAGCGAGCCGACCGGAGGCGTAGGTGTAGGTCGCCAACGTCGTCGATGATGCACCAACGGCGCCTCGTTCGACCTTGACCAGGCGCTTCAAGTCACCGGTCCCCGAGTACGACAGCTTCAGCCAACGACAGCCAGCGGTCTGCTCGGCGGGGGTACAGGTAGCCGCCACACCAGGGGTGGTCTGACCAATCCAGGTCGGATACTCCCCGCCGGCAAACGTCGCCGTCTCGTCATCGCCTTCCCCATCACCATCGGGACTGGTGGTCTCCTTCACAACCCACTTCTCCGGCTCGGTGCCAAGGGTCGCCGGGGTCTCCTCGGTGGCCTCGCTCGCATCGACCGCATCAGAACGCTTCCACTCCCACACGGTCGAGGAAGTCTGATTCGCTCCAGAGGGACGTGACAGGGTCAGCGTTGCCCTGGTGGCGGCATCGCTATCTGCCGAAGGATCCAGAGTGATAAACGAGCCGTCGTTGCTTCCTGCGGGAATGAACCGGACCGGCTTGGACGGGCTGATCACATCCGCAGTCGCGTTCTCGGGGGTGTAAGTCTGCGAACCACCACCAGCAGAGACCAGGACGACGGTGCGGTCTTTCGACCGATTGTCGATGACGATGGCACCAGTGTCTCCATCAGCAACGAGGGTGCTGGCCCACCCAGGGCCGAACGGGCCCGCCTCTGAGGCTGCGGTCGCGGAATCGTAGGAAGAGAAAGTTCGTCCCACACCCGCGGTTGTGTCGACGGCGTCGGTTTCGTTGATCGCTGCCTCGCCGGTGAACAGTGCAACGGATGCGGGCCCCGCCTGGGTGGTGGGGAAGTTCCCGCCAAAGGCGGAGGGCACCAAGTGCACCCGTCGAACTGGAGTGCACACCGGCGTCGTGGAAGTGCTGTAGGTCAGGCAGCCACGGATCTCGATCGCGGACGGTGCTTTGATCAAATCATCGGCGGCGGTAGTGGTGACGTCCTTCTCCGCCGACGCGTCCCACAGCAGCTGGCCCGTGGTCGATTCCGTTGTCGAACTCGACACCGCGCCCGTCCAAGCACCGGAGCCCTTCTTGACTGTTGTTGCGGTGTTCCACGTTGCCGAGCCGGGGTAGCGCCATGACAAGGCCCCCGTAACCGTGCTCAACCCCGCCGGAGGGCCCGTGACAGTCACCGGGAACGTGCCAGTGGAACGCGTGTCCTGGTTCGGCCACATGTACCCGGCCGGTCCGATACCGAACTTGAACTCCTTCGCGCCGGACACGTTCCCGGCCTTGTCGGTCGCGGTCACCTTCAACGAGTGCGCACCGTTGCCAGGCAGCCACGAAACCGTCGCATGACCGTACGAGTTCGCCGGAACGACCGTCGCCGCGCCGCCATCTCGAATCACCGAGTATGACTTGGTGTCGTCACTGCCTTGGAGCCGGAACTGGATTGCAGTAGTGGGCTTGGTGGCGAGCCAGGTCGTGTGCTCGAATTCATCGGCGATGATCTCGACGAACGGTTTGGTGGTGTCAGCCGTGAACGACGTCGCAGCAGATGCTGACGACCACAGGCGGCTGTCATAGGCGGTGGCCTTGACGGTATAGGAGTGGCCGTCGACGAGCTTGCCGGATGGCACCTTGGTCGAGACCGAGGACCCTGATGTGGACCCGGGAGATGCCTGGGTCCACGACCACACCGACGTGGTGCCTTTAAAGACCTCGAACTTCGCACGCACCGTACCCCCATCGGGATCGGAGACCTTCGCCGCCAACGTCGGCGTCAGGCTATTCGACAACGCACTCGTCAACGGGTCCACCGTCGGCGCAGCCGGCGTGGAGGGCTTTTGGTTGTAGGTAATGTTGATATGCGGACGCATATCAGAATCGACGGTGTAGTTCCCCGACCGATACTTCCGCCATGATGAGGTCGAGGCCTCCGGGGCACCGACCACCCGCAGACCGAACCGGTCGCTCGTCCCCCCGACCCAGCCCCTCACAACCGACGTCACATCCCAACTCGCCCACCCCGCCGGGCAGGAAGCGTCATGACCGTAGGCGGTGGAGAACTCCACATACGTGGACGAGACAGCGGGCTGGTTGGCCCACGTCAGTGTGTCTGCGTCCCATTTCGAGCTGATCCGCGCAACCCGGGTGCCACCACCGGAGCATGTCCCTGAGTACCAGTTCCGCATGAGCAACTTCGCCGACGTGACGTCTTTGCCGTTCCAGGCAGTCGAGTCGAAGACAAGGAACGAGCGTGCCTTACGTACGCCGTCCTCGCTGCCCGACCTCAAGACCGCAGAAGTCTTCTGCGAGGACTGGTAATCCGGGTACTGCAACCACGTGTCACCGGTCCACACCGTCAGCGACGGGTCCACCGTGAGCGGCAGCCGAAGATCAGGGTCGGAAAGGATTGCCTCTGGAACGGTCAGTTCGATCACCGACTTCTTCGCCGAGGGCTTGCCAGCTTTCCTGGTCTGCTTCGGCTTTCCAGACCTCCCCGTCGGCCCGTCCTTGACCTTCACGTCAGCGATGCCGGTCTTGCCACCGACGGGCTCGCCACCTGGTCCGTGTGTCCGCTTAGGGGCCTTCTTGCCGTGGGTGGCCAACGCCAGCCCAGCAGGGTCGAGCTCGTCCGGGCCGGTAGTTCCCGCGTCCCATAACGTCGGAGCCGGGGCCCCCAGAATCTTCTTGCCCTTGTCATCCTCGATCCGGATCCCGCCGGCCTTCGTCGAGATCACCTTCACCGGCGCGATCTTCGAGTCACGCTCGGCACTCACATCCGTGACAGTCAGACCGAGCGACAACCCAGCCGAGGCGTCCTCAGTACTCGGCGCACCCGAGCTGTTCGTCGAGGCGTCTCCCGTGCCCGCGTCCTTGGCGTGAGCGCTCTCGAGGAGCGAGGAGCCCTCGTTGATGACCCACCAATGCTCAAACCCGGTGACGAACGCCTGCACGACCAGGTCCGTGCTCGGCAGCACATCTTTGTAGACCGCGACGTCGCCCTCGACGACGGGCGTCGTGAACTCGACCGGGTTGCCCTCGATGTCCTCGAGACCGAACAGCATCTCATGCCCCTGCTCTGTCAGGGTCGCGAACCAGTCACTACCGCCACCGGCGAACCGCATGGTCGCCGACACATGTGCCGGACGCCACGACTCACCCTCAGCTTCGACCAGTGTGGTGTCGACCCGGTTCCAGGACGCCGCACCGTCGGCATCCACCGGCCCGTCCTGAACCTGCTCAGGCTCCGTCGCCACCTCCGCAGACCACGTCCCATCCGGATTGCTGAATACCCGAGTCACCTCACTGCGCTGTGACCGGTCTTCCACAGGGACACCCGCAACCCGCGCAGTCACACTCGCCGACACACTGTCAGGACGAACCGGACGCTCATCCAAATCACCCGCAGGAAGATCGTCGGACTCAGCAGCGAGAACCACTGGCACTGACGCGCCCGGCAGCGACAGACCCGCGACCGTCAAAGCCACGCCCAGGACACCAATCAGGGCCCGCAGGACGAACCGAACCACCGACTGGGCAGAAAAAACGGCAGAAAGAACCATGGGGAAGGACTCCACATTCAACGAACCAACAGAAGACACGTCGGCCGGGGAGTCGCGAGCTACCCAGGATCGAGCAAACAGGAACGTAATGCACCCAGGGGTATGCATTGTCCGGAAAGGATGATCTTTACCAAGTTGTTGCTCTTGAGGCGTCCTCTTGTGTCACGGCGAATGCGGTCTGCTGTCAGTCTGAACTGATGAGCTGCGGGATCTCCTGGGTCGCGAACCAGCCCAGGTCGTCGTCGGGATCGGCGTCGGCGGGCCGGTCTGTCAGGTCGGCGTGGACCGCGGCGACGAGCTTGAGCGGCACCACCTGGTCCCCGAGGGCTTCCGGTGCGTCGACGACGACCACGACCCTGCGCCCGGGACCGGCGAGGAGCGCCGTCGAGTCGTCGGCGGCGCTCATCAGCGCGGCGTACTCGGCCTCTTCGCTGTCGCCGGGCGCCGCATAGCCGTCGGCGGTGCCGGGCAGCTCTCCGTTGGCGTACCAGTCAGCGAGCAGCTCGAGCGTGGCAGGTACGTAGATGCGGGTCACGGTCGGATTCTCTCAGACCGCTCACTCGCCGGAGCTCTTGACCACGCGCAGCCCCCGAGGCGCCCGGAAGCGGCGTCCCGAGGCGGTGTCGAGCAGCTCGTCCAGCGCCTCGCTGATGCACTGCCCGAGCAGCGACGCGTCCGGCACCAGGTCGCGGTCGGCGGTGATCGCGAAGAAGACGTGGCCGTCGTAGGAGGTCACCCCGATCGCGAGGGTGTGGCCCTCGGTCAGCGGGTGGATGGGATAGGAGGCCACCAACCGGGAGCCGGCCGCATAGCGAGGCTCTTGGGGACCGGGCACGTTGCACACCGAGAGCAGGTAGTCGTGCTCGCTCTCGGCAGCCACCCGGGAGCCCACCATGTGGAAGGTCGCCGGGGCGAAGCCGCTGATCCCGGCCAGCCGCTGCGCGCTGACGGTGCGGGCGTTCGCCTTGTGCTGCTCGAAGGAGTAGGACACCTGGTGGAGGCGGACCACCGGAGAGGGCTCCGCCACCGGCAGCACCACGAAGTGGGGCGCCACCGCGGAGCCGAGCTGGGTCGGGTCGAGCTCCTCGTCGATCACCGAGACCGGCACCAGGGCCGGCACCTGGCGCACGCCGGCGAGCGACTCCTGGCGGGTCATCAGCCAGGCGCGCAGACCGCCGGTGACGGCAGCGAGGATGACGTCGTTGACGGTGCCGCCGTGGGTGTCCCGGATGCGGCGGAAGTCGGCCAGGTCGGCCTGCAGCGTGACGACCAGCCGCTGCTGGGAGAGTGTCCCGTTGAGCGGCGTCGGCCGTTCCGGAGGCCGACGGGTGACCACCCGGGCGATGCCCGCGCCCACGTTCTGGACGTCCTTGGCCACACCGGTGACCCGGCCCAGGGCGAAGCCGCCCAGGCTGCGGGCCGTGCCGGTCAGGCCGCTGACCGAGGTGACCGCGTCGAAGACCGCGTGCGCGACCAGGCGCGCGCTCGACTGAGGCTCTGGCGGCTCCCACAGGTCGGGCACGACCGGTCCGACCTCGGGCTTGTCGTCCAGCAGGAGCTGGACCAGGTCGACGGTCTCGGCGCCGTCCACCAGCGCCTGGTGGGTCTTGGTGACCAGCGCGACCCGGTCGCCGGCCAGCCCCTCGATGACATACAGCTCCCACAACGGCCGGGAGCGGTCCAGGGGTCGGGAGACGATCCGGCTGGCGAGGTCGAGGAGCTGTTCCATCGAGCCCGGGCGGGGCAGCGCAGAGCGGCGTACGTGGTAGGTCAGGTCGAAGCGGTCGTCGTCGGTCCACACGGGGTAGGCGATCCGACCGGGCACGACTCGGACCCGTTGCCGGAAGCGGGGCACGAAGGCCAGCCGGTCCTCGACGTGCTGGAGGAAGGCGCCGTAGTCGAAGCCCTCCGACCTCGGTTCGATCACCTCGATGCTCGCCACCTGGTGCGGCACCGCCAGTGTCTCCCCGTCCAGGAAGGCCACCTCACGTGGTCCGAGTCGATCTCGCTGACGCTCGCTCGTGGTCACTCGCTGACGCTCGCTCATTCCTCTCAGCCCCCTCTTTGGTTCGTATGCGATTGTGGCAGACGCCAGCTTGAAACCAGCCCACGAAACGGGGGATCAATGCGCCTCACGACCCGGATCATCGCGGTCGTGGCTGCAATCTGCGGGATCGCGTCCGTCGCGACTGCCTGCGGAAACGACATCGCCACCGAGCCCAGGACCAGCAGCGACCCGGTGGTCGTCGAGATCAACTTCTCCGGTGACTCGGTCGACCCCCACGGGACCAAGATCGAGGTCCCCCTCGGGCACGGCGTCGAGCTCGACGTCACCGCCGATGCCGCCGGCGAGATTCATGTGCATTCCGACCCGGAGCAGTCGGCCGCCTACGGCGTAGGCACGACGCGGATCAGCCTGGGCGCGTTCGGGATCCCTGGTCAGTACGAGGTGGAGTCACACACCCTCGGCAAGACCATCGTCACCCTCGAAGTCAAGTGATCCTCACCCACGGCGTGGGTGGTCGCCAAGACCTCCCACTGCCGCTCGAGTACGTCATCGCGGGCGCCGTCCTCGCCCTTCTCGTCTCCTTCGGGCTGCTGGTGCTGACCACCAGGCGTGCCGCTGCCGGCAAGGAGATCGCCAGCACGGATCCACAGAGCCGGAACCCACGCGGCTGGCCGCTGCCCCGCCTCGGGCGTGTCGTCGACTCCCCCGCCTGGACCGCGCTGTGGCGCGTCGTCGGCATGGTGATCCTCGCCTACTTCGTCCTGGTCGCCTTCGCCGGGCTCGACAACGCCAACAACCCCATCTTCGGGATGACGTACGTCTGGCTGTGGGTCGGCATCGTCCCGTTCTCGCTCCTCTTCGGACCGGTCTGGAAGGCGATCAGCCCGGCCCGCACGATCGTGGCCGGGCTGACCTGGCTGCGCGGCACGGGCGACCCGCCGCTCCGTCTGCCGGAGCGCCTGGGCTACTGGCCCGCCGCGTTCGCGCTGCTCGCCTTCGCGTGGCTCGAGCTGGTCTACCCGGAGAACAACTACCTCGGTCCCGTACGCCTCTGGCTGGCCGTCTACCTGGCCGTGATGATCCTCGGCGGCGTGCTGTTCGGCGAGAAGTTCCTGGAGCGCACCGATCCGTTCGAGGTCTACTCGTCGCTGATCGCGCGCCTGTCGGTGTGGGGACGGACCCCGGCCGGCAGGCTGGTCCTGCGGACCCCGCTCGGCAACCTCGACACGTTGCGCCCGACGCCTGGCCTGGTCGCGGTCGTCTCGGTGCTCTTCGGCACCATCGTCTACGACTCCTACCGCGAGTCACCGCAGTGGCTCCAGATCGTGCAGAACCCGGAGATCTCGGGGTCCACTGCCTACCTGATCAACAACGTCGCGCTCATCGCGCTGCCGCTTCTCGTCGCCGGATTCTACTCGGCCGGGACGATGCTGACCGGTGTCGGTGACGTGCCTCGGCGGGCCCTACCCACCGAGCTGGCGCCGTCGATGGTGCCGATCATCGCCGGTTACGTCGTGGCCCACTACCTCAGCTACTTCTGGGAGAGCGGGCTGGCCACGTTGCGCAACGCGTCCGATCCGATGGGGACCGGAGCCGACTGGTTCGCGACCGCGGACATGCCGGTCTCCTACTTCTTCGCCTACCACGGCACGCTGTTGGCCGTCATCAAGGTGGCCGCGGTGATCGTCGGCCACGTGCTCGGCGTCTGGTCGGCCCATATCCGGGCGCTCCAGGTGCTTCCGAAGCAGCATCTGGTGGCCGGGCAGGTGCCGCTTCTGGTCACCATGGTCGGTTTCACCGTCGGTGGCCTGTACCTGCTGTTCTCCGCATAGGCCGTGTCTCTCAAATCCACGCCCGCTGCGCGGTGTCTTTGAGAGACACGGCCTAGCGCACCACTGCTTCACGATTCACCCACCTCGCATCCACAAAGAAGCGCAACACTGCCTAAGGTGGGCTAACAGGTTGGCGCTCTGGTTTACGGCCGCTTGCAGAGTCTGGGAGACTGAACCTTATGTCTGGTACCCCCCGCTTCCTGACTCTTGCCGACGTCGCCGAGGTCCTCAACACCTCGAGCGCACAGGTCTATGCCCTTGTCCGCCGTGGTGAGCTGCCCGCTATCAAGATCGGCGGACGTGGCCAGTGGCGCGTCGAGGCCAGCGTCCTCGAGAAGTTCATCGATGACATGTACTCGCAGACCAAGGCCTTCGTGGCCGACCACCCGTTCGTCGAGGCTGAGAGCAGCACCCCTGCTCCCGCAGTCACGCCGGACGCTTCTTGAGTCATAGCTATCTGAACCCCCACAACTAAACCTTCCCCACAACAACGCGAAGAGCTGCCAGGCATTGTGCCGAGCAGCTCTTCGCGTCTTGGTTCAGGCGAGGTTCTCGGTCTGCGCGTCAAGCTTGATCTTCAGCTCCTGACGGGCGCCGTTGCGCATCACGGTGAACTCGACCGTCTCCCCCGGCTGATGGGCGCGGATGGCGACGATCATGCCGATCCCGTCGGTGACGGTCACGTCTCCCACCTTGGTGACCCGATCGCCGTCCTTGAGCCCACCGGCGGCCGCCGGTGAACCGGCCTCGACAACCGAGATCAGCGCACCTCTGTGGTCCCCGGCCTGTACGTCGACCGAGGCGCCCACGATCGGGTAGGTCGCCTTCCCCGTCTTCAGGATCTGCGCGGCGGTCACCTTGACCTGGTCGATCGGGATGGCGAAGCCGACGCCGATGCTGCCGCTCTCACCGCCCTCTCCACCACCCGCGGTGGCGATGGCCGAGTTGACCCCGATGACCTGGCCGACCAGGTTGACCAGCGGGCCACCGGAGTTGCCTGGGTTGATCGCCGCGTCGGTCTGGACGGCGTTGATGTAGGAGGTGTCGTCCTCGGTCTGGCCGGTGCTCACCGGGCGCTGGAGAGCGCTGACGATGCCTGATGTCACCGTGGAGCTGAGCCCCAACGGCGAGCCGATCGCGACCACGCCCTCGCCGATCCGCAGGCGCGAGGTGCTGCCCAGCGAGGCGGGGTCGAGCTCCTTGATCTCGGGCACGTCGAGGACGGCGAGGTCGTAGACCGCGCTGCGTCCGACCACGTCGGCCTTGTAGCGGCGGCCCTTGTGGTCGACGACCTCGATCCTTCCCTTGGCCTTGGCCGCGTTGGCGACCACATGGTTGTTGGTCACCACATGACCGTTCCTGTCGAAGACGAAGCCGGAACCGGTCGCGGCGTCCTTCACGCCCTGGTATTCGGCGAAGATCTGGACCGTCGAGGGCAGCAGCGTCGCGGCCACCTTCACGATGCTTGCGTCGTCGGCGTTCAGTGGCGCGTCGGTCTCGATCGAGCCCGGCTCGAGCCCGCCGCCGGCCAGGCTCGACATGTCGTCCTGGTCTTCGAGCACGCCGCCCGCATAGCCACCGAGCACACCTAGCAGGAAGGCGACCGCAGCAGCGAGCGCCCAGATCGGGCCGGGGACGCGACGGCGCGGCGAGGAACCGGTCGGAGCTGCGGACAGCGGCGGTGGTGGGCCGTCGAAGCCGGGAAGGGACGCGCCCGGCGGCGGCGCCGAAGGCGGCAGCGGAACGGTGTCGCCGGCCGGCGCCGGGGCGACCGGGCGGCCGGGCATGCCTGGCAGCGGCACCTCGGCGGTGTCGCGCTCGTCCTCGCCGAGGCCGTCGCGGGACGACTGCCCGGCCGAGGGCACGTTGGGCGCGTCAGTGGGAGGCGCCCAACGGGAGATCGGCCGCGACTGGTCGTCTTGTGGTTCCTGCGTCACGACACCCATTCTTCCCACTCGCCCCAACTATGGGCAGTCCGGGGCTCGTGTCGTGTCGCTCGGCGGACGGTCAGCGGCGTACGTGCGCGATGACGGGGGCGCCCGGGGAGCCCGGAAGCTGGGTGACCGCGGTGACCGGAAGGTTCCTGGGAACGGGTGCGTCGGCAGGTGCGGCGGCGAAGGTGAACATGCCGAACACCGCGGCGCCGACAGCACCACCACCCGCCGCGACCATCACCAACGTATGCCGCATCGACCGAGGGTCGGAGTAGGTCTCGCTGAGGTCGTCGGTGGGCCATACCGAGGCGGCCAGGGCACCGCCGCGGAGCGAGCCCTTCAGGTCGGCCGGTGCGGTGACCCCGGGGTCGACGCTCAGGCCCGCGAGGCGCCGCTTGAGCCAACCTTCACGCTCCACGGCGCGGCGGCATGCGCAGCATGTGTGCACGTGCGCCCAGGCGCGCTCCTCCTCCTCTGCGCGGAGCTGTCCGTCGAGAAGGGCACTGGTCCGCGCGCCGAGATGGTTGCCCAGAAGACTCATGCCGGCGCCTCCGTCGAGGAGAGCGAAGAATGCGGACCCGCCGGCCTGAGGCTTGTTGTCGCTCGCTGGCGCTCGCTCATGAAGCCCCGCCCCACAACACCTTGGGCCCGGAGTGGCGCAATCGTCCGCCGCGCGGGGCGCGGTGGGCGAGGGCGTCACGGAGCATCGCCCGGCCGCGGTGGATGCGCGAGCGGACGGTGCCGAGCTTGGCATCCAGGATCTCGGAGATCTCCTCGTAGGAGAGCCCCTCCACGTCACAGAGCACGACCGCGGCCCGGAAGTCGGGCGGCAGCGTGGCCAGCGCGCGCTCGATGTCGTCGTCGAAGCGCTGGTCGGTGTAGGCCACGTCGGGCGTCGGACCGCTGCTCGTCAGGCGCGAGGCGCGCTCGTCGGAGAGGGCGTCGAAGCGGATCCGCTGCTTGCGGCGAGCCTGGTCGAGGAAGAGGTTGGTGGTGATCCGGTGCAGCCAGCCCTCGAAGGTGCCAGGGCTGTAGGTGTCGAGGGAACGGAAGACCCGCACGAAGACCTCTTGGGTGAGATCCTCCGCGTCGGGACGGTTGCCGGTGAGGCGGTAAGCGAGCCGGTAGACCCGGTCGGAGTGCTTCTCCACGATCTCGTCCCACGTCGGAACGCCCGACGACGCTCGCTGGTCGAGCTCGTCGAGAGCGGTCTCGTTGGTGGGCTCCGCGGTCATGGTGCTCCTGTATGCCTCGCTGATCGCTGACATCTCCTACGGTAGATCGCCTGGGACCGGAGGGGCTGAGAGTTGCCTGTGAGGCTCCTATTTTTCCTCGCCCTCAGTGCACCTAACGCATGAGTTGGATCAGGCGTTCCCGCACCGTTACACGAAACAGGTTAGGTTTTGCGGTGTGACCAGCCCTGTCTCGCCCGCAAGTTGGACCTACGCCGACGAGTTCGTCGCGGAGGACGACCTCCTCGCTGCCGCCCGTTCCCGGGCCGAGGAGGTCGGAGTCGCGCCCATCGGCCCCGGCGGTGGCGCCACGCTCCGCTTCCTCGCCTCCGTCCTCGATGCCAAGAACGTGGTCGAGGTCGGCACCGGCACCGGCGTCTCCGGGCTGTGGCTGCTGCGCGGCATGCGCCCCGACGGGGTCCTGACCACCGTCGACGTCGAGACCGAGCACCAGCGGCTGGCCCGCCAGACGTTCACCGAGGCCGGGTTCGGACAGCGGCAGGCTCGGTGCATAGCCGGCGCCGCCCTCGACGTGCTCCCCCGGCTCACCGACAACCACTACGACGTCGTCTTCGTCGACGGCGACAAGACCGAGTACGCCGCATATCTCAAGGAGGCGCTCCGGTTGCTGCGCCCCGGTGGCGTCGTCGCCTTCGACAACGCGCTGTGGCACGACCGTGTGGCTGACCCGTCCGTACGCGACGAGGAGACCGCCACCATCCGCGAGCTCAACCAGCTGGTCGCCGACAACGACGGTCTGATCCCGCTCCTTCTCCCGGTCGGTGACGGCCTGCTGCTCGCCCGGAAGATCTAGCCGAGACGACCGGAGCGCCGAAACGTCACCCCGGTCGGCCGAAACGTCACCCCGGTCGGCCGAGCTGCTTCTTGAAGGTGTTGAAGACCTTCGCTTCGTGACAGACCGCATGGCTGTCTCCTGTCTCGTTCGTGAGCCCCCTGCCGCGAGCCG
>NZ_JBEXSD010000011.1:0-105331 GCF_040613495.1 Nocardioides sp. NPDC006273
GATCCAGAGAACGACTCCGGTGGCGGCGTGCTCGTCGGGCAGGATGACGTAGCGGGCGAGGGCTTCGCGGACCTCGTTGAGCAGCAGCTCTCCGGTTCGCGCCAGCCTCTCTAGGCTCCTTGCCATGGGTACCACAGCACTAGGGACGTACCTCCGCGCACGCCGTGCCCAGGTGACCCCCGAGCATGCCGGCCTCCCGACCTATGGCGCACGCCGGGTCCCCGGACTCCGCCGGGAGGAGGTCGCCACCTCAGCCGGGATGAGCGTCGACTACTACATCCGCCTCGAGCAGGGCCGAGAGCGCAACCCCTCAGCCCAGGTGCTCGACGCGCTGAGCCAGGTGCTCCAGCTCGACGCCGATGCCCGCGCCCACCTCTACCACCTGGCCGGCCTCACCCCGGCCACGACGCGGATCGCCGTTCCCGAGCGTGTGGACCCGCAACTCCTGCGGCTCATGGACATGTGGCCCGACAACCCAGCACTCGTGCTCGGCCGGGCCTACGACGTGCTCGCCGGGAACAGCGTCGCCCACGCACTCTTCGACGGATTCGACCTGGGACCGAACCTGATGCTGAAGATGTTCCAGGACCCCGCGGCCCGGTCCCTGTACCTGGACTGGGAATGGGTGGCCGGCCACACCGTCGCTGGATTCCGGGCCTTGCAGGGCCGCTGGCCCCAGGACCCCCGCCTCAGCGCGATCGTCGACGAGCTGACGGCTACGAGCCCGGAGTTCGTCGCGATGTGGGAGCGGCACGAGGCCCGTCCCAAGCGCCTCACGACCAAGCGTTTCCACCACCCCTCGGTCGGCGACCTGACCCTGCAGCTCCAGGCCTTCGACGTCCGATCGGCCCCCGGCCAGGAGTTGGTCGTCTACCATGCCGAGCCCGGCACGAGTGATGCACAGGCACTGGCCCTGATCGGCACCCTCGCCGCGACGCGGAAGGCGGAGCAGGCGCGGCCGTAGTCCGGGTGGGCGCGCGGTCCCCAACGATGCCGTTCCGCCTTCAGGCAGGGCCACCTTCACCGCTGTGGTCGGCGAGCTGGTCGACGTCGACCTCCTCCTGACGCGAGATCTGCTCCGTCACGAGCTCCTGCTGCTCCTCGGTGAGGGTCACCCCGGCCTCGTTCAGCGCCTTGGCGAGCTCCTCCCGGATCGTTCCGTCGGGCGCTGTCTCCTGCCATGCGGTGACGCGCTCGACCACACTTCGAAGAGCCTGTACGCGGGCATCGTCCTGGTTCGTCTCAGTCATGTGCTCGCGGTACCCGGCCCAACCTGGGTCATGCAGATTCTGTGACCGTCACCCTTCGCGGCGAGAGTCGGGCAGCCACCGCCAGCGTGGCAAGGCCCCACAGGCCCCAGCCTCCATAGACGAGGATTCCCAGTGCGGGCCCCTCCGGAGGCGAGTTGGTGAAGGTGGCGTTGACCCCACTCACCCCGAGCCCGATGAGTGCCAGGGCGCCGGCCGCGGCGGCGTGGTGCGCCCAGCGGGGCGAAGGTCGGTCCCACCACCGTAGGGCGATGACCGTCGCGGCAGAGCCCAGCAGGGCGAGGGCGACCGGGACGACGTACGCCGCGTCCACCTCGTGCCCGACTCCTCGGGGCGCCAACCAGCTGGAGCCCGCGACCCAGGACGTCTTGATGGCCGGATAGGCCAGAGCGGCGAGGACGCCGACCAGCACGACCCACCGCGGCGTATCGAGCGGGAGTCCGTCATCGCCCTGCAGCGGATGCGACAGCCGCCACGTCGCCCAGAGCGTCACCACCGCACCGACGGAGACCACGAGGGCCAACCAGTCGACCGGAAGCGGGATCGCACCCAGCGCCCGCATCACATGGAAGATGCCCGCGATCGCAGACGGCAGGAGGAACACCGTGGCCGCCACTGCGGCCACCCGTCGATGCCTGACCGTGCCCGCGCACACCAGGGCGAGGACAGCGCCGAGCACGGGAGTCCAGATCGGCGCGATGCGGTCGACGTACGCGGACTGGCCGCTCGCCAGCAGCACGAGCCCTGCCACCCCGGTCGCTGCCGCGGACCATGCGGTCAGGCCGCGCGGCCCCGTCGTCTTCAGAACTGGAGAGCTGGTGGTGGTCATGGTCGACCTTCCTTGTGGCGGCGGTGATATGACCAGGTGAGGGCACCCAGGAGCGGCCCCCACAGCGCCAAAGGCAGGTAGGTCAGTCCCACCAGCGCGTGTGCCGTGCCGGTCAGGTGTCCGTCGCCGTCGCTCCACCACCACAGCACCGCGAAGGGGACCCACAGTGCGGTGAGGGCAGCTGCGCCCGCTGCCGCCGAGATGACGACCGCGCGGGGCGGGATCCCCCGACCACCCAGCAGCGGCACCCACCGAGGCACCACCTCGCCCCACGGACGTACGAGACCGAGCGAAAGCAGGGACAGCAGCTCGAGCAGCACGGTCAGCCCGATCAGGTACGCCGATCCGGCCCCTGGAGCGTCGAAGAGCTCCCGCGCCGAGGCCTCGCTGTAGCCGACCGGTAGACCGATCGCCAGGGCGACCCGCCACAGCCCCGACGGCAGCGTGGTCAGCGAGGCGACGTGCGCCGCCCTGATCGCCCAGCGCGGGGGTGGAGCGGCACCATCTGCTCGAAGCTCCGAAGAGACCTGCGCCGGCCGCCCGACCGGGTCGAGCGCACGTGAACGTCCTGCCATGACTTCCCTCTTATTGTCCAAGTGGTCATTAGCGAGCCTAGCCACTTAATGAACGGCTGTACACTAAATTTGTGGAACCCAGGAAACGACGGCGCGATCCCGTCGCCCACCGCGCCGCGATCCTCGCTGCCGCGCGAGCGGCGTTCGCCGAACGCGGCTACGCCAAGGCCACGATCCGGGAGATCGCCCAGCGCGCCGGCGTCACCCACGGCCTGGTGATGCGGCACTTCACCAGCAAGGAAGAGCTCTTCATCGCTGCGGTGCCGGGATCGAGAGATCTCGGCGACGTGCTCTCCGGTCCGCCCGAGACCCTTGCCGACCGGATCGCCGAAGCCTTCGTGCAGCGGATGGAGCAGCCGGAGAGCGACGACCCCTTCCTCGCGGTGATCCGGAGCGCCGCCGCCGGAGAGCCGGCCGCGACGAGGCTCTACGACGCGATGCGGTCGCGCAGCCTGGAGGCCTACCGCTCCGTACTCAGCGGCCCTGACCTCGAGGAACGCGTCGACCTGCTGGGCGCGCATCTCATCGGCGTGACCTTCAGCCGCTACGTGATCAAGAGCGGCCGGCTGGCCGAGATGTCTCCCGAGCGCCTCATCCGACATCTGACCAGGACCCTGCGCGGCATCCTTCAGGAATGACGCCCCGATCACCTTGACGCCCTGGTCTCGGCGAGCTCCGCCTCGAGCTGCGTGATCTTTCCGGCGAGCTCCTCCATCGTGCGCCTCACCACGTCCAGCGGAACCAGCTCCGGGATGTGCTGGCGACAGTTCCAGTCCAGGGCCTCGACCTCGATCAGCATTGCCCGTTCCACCCTGGCCGGGTAGTCAGGAGGGGCGAGCGAGGCGACCAGCGCGGCATCGTCCTCAGGCTCGACCACACGCGCTCGCCCGAAGATCTTCATCCGAGCCCGGAGCCGGTAGTCGATGAGGAAGAGCGAGACCCGCTCGTCGTGGTCCAGGTTGCCCCGAGTGATGTACTGCCGGTTCCCACGGAAATCCGCGAACCCCAGGGTCCGTTCATCGAGCACACGAAGGAATCCGGGCGGACCACCGCGGTGCTGGATATAGGGCCAGCCGGTCTCGCTGACCGACGAGATGAAGAAGCTGTCGCGGGAGTGGATGAAGTCCGCCTCGTCGGCGCCGAGACGATCGGGGCCGTCCCCGAAGGCAGCCATCCGCGCGTAGGCTTCGGCGCTCCCGTGGGCGGCCTGATGACTGGTCACGAGGGGCGTGAACGCCACCTGCGCATAGTGCCCGGTCATGACTGGCGCACCAGGGCAGCCCGGGCCTGCTGGATCCGCGGCAGGACCAGGTAGACGACGATCGGGACGGTGAGGCCGGTCAGCACCAGCGTCCGCACCAGAGACGGGAGCGGCTCGAGCACGCCGCCCAGCACGAGGTCGAGCAGGGCCAACGTCGGGAACACGCCGAGCCAGATCATCAGTGCCTGCTGCATACGCGGGAGCGGTGTGGTCGTCGAGGTCTTCATGGCGTTCCTTTCTTCCGGGGGGACGCGCGCGGCCGTGGCCGGTGACCACGGCCGCGCGCTGAGGGACTACTACTCGGCGTGGCGTACGGCCGGGAAGTCGATCTCGGTGTGCGCGAGACGGTTGAAGATGTTGGTGAAGAAGTTGAGGGCCACGTTGGCCACCACCTCTGCGATCTCCTCGTCCGTCAGCCCGGCGGCACGGGCGGCAGCGAGCTCCGAGTCGTCGACGTCTCCGCGGTTCTTCACGATCGCGGCGGCAAGCTCCAGCGCGGCTGCTGCCGTCGGCTCAGCCGACTTGCCCGCCCTCGCGTCGCCGGCCTCGTCCGCCGACACACCCGCGACATTGGTCGCCAGGTAGGTGTGGGCCGAGAGGCAGTAGTCGCAGCCGTTCTCCTGGGCGACCAGGATCGCGATCCGCTCACGGACCGACGCGGGCAGGACACCCTCGCCAACGGCCGAGTTGAACTGGACCCAGCCCTTCAGCGCGGAGGGGCTGTTGGCCAGGGCCTTGGCCATGTTGGGCGTGACGCCCAGGGCGGCCTGTACGCCGGCCAGCAGGTCCTTGGCGGCGGGCTGTGCGGCGGTCGCGTCGATCAGGGGCAGTCGGTTCATCGTGTTCTTGCCTTTCGGTGGGGCCAGATCTTCAGGCCATGTCTAATGGTTACGCACACTCTAATCATTAGACATGGTTGGGCATTCCCGATTTGGCAAGAAACTTTCCGCCCGGTTCCGACCCCGTGCTGAACACGGGGCGTCGGCGGCTTGGTCAAGGCCCATGCTGCTTCCGGCGCAACGCGCCTCGTCTTGCTCCGGTGGCCAGACGTGACCCTCTTGGTCATCGCCGTGTTGTTCGGCGTCCGCACGGCGGCTTTCGGAGTCGCCTTGGTGTGGCGCGGAGTCCGAGATGATGCTCGGGCGCGGCGCCAGGCTCGGCGGTGGCTACCGGGTGTGCGCTTCGCCAGCGCTGTTCTGATTGCTGCCGTCGCCGTCGCCGGCCTCGTCCTCAGTGACCAGTTCCGTAGCGGCGTACCGGTCGTGGACGACTTCTACGACGCCCCGGCCGGGGTCCCGGCGGAGGCCGGCCGGTTGGTGCGCAGCGAGCCGTACGCCGGTGACCTGCCCGCGGGATTGAAGGCGTATCGGATCCTGTACACCACGACCGCGACCGACGGCTCGCCGGCGATGGCGAGCCGGGGTGCTGGCCGTGCCCGACCAGCCGTCCGGCACCTCCGCTCCCGAGCCGACCCCTCTCGTCGCGTGGGCCCACGGCACGGTCGGCGTCGCCCGAGCATGCACCCCTAGCCTGGGCCGGGACGCGACCAGCACCGTGGGGATGCCAGCGATGAGTGCCTTCGTCGAGCACGGGTGGGCGATGGTGGCGACCGACTACGACAGGATGGGCGCGGATGGCGATTTCCCCTACTCGATCGGGCGCGGCGAGGCGTACTCCGTCCTCGACTCCGTGCGGGCTGCCCGCGAGGCGCCCGGAGTCCAGCTGGCCGAGCAGACCGTCGTCTGGGGGCATTCCCAGGGCGGCCACGCAGCGTTGTGGGCGGGCCAGCTCGCCTCGTCGTACGCCCCCGACGCCGGGGTAGCGGGAACTGCCGCGCTCTCGCCGACGGCCGACCCTCTCGGCCTTGCCGAAGTGGTCACCGCGAACCCGGGGATTCCCGGGGCCAGCCTGGGCGTCGCGTTCGTGGCCGACGCCTACGCGAGGACCTACGACGTCGCCCTCGACACGCTGGTCGCGCCTTCGGCACGGACCATCGTCCGCGAGGCCGCCTCCCGGTGCACCAGCCAAGCAGGCACCCTGTTCACCATCCTCGCCGGCCTCGCGATCGCTAGTGACCAACCCAATCCTGCGCGAGCCGCCCAACAAGGGACCGCTGGCCGACCGACTCTCCGAGAACGTGCCGACCGGGCCGTGGTCAGGATCCCAGCCCCAGCAGGCGGAGCGCGTTGTCCCGGAACAACAGCGGCTTGACGTCGTCCTTGATCCCCAGCTTCTCGAGGTCGGCGAACCAGCGGTCGGGGGTGATCACCGGGAAGTCCGAGCCGAAGAGCACTTTGCTCCGCAGCGGGCCGTTGAGCTGCTTGACCAGCTGCGGCGGAAAGTACTTCGGCGACCAGCCGGACAGATCGATGTGGACGTTGGCCTTGTGGGTGGCTATCGAGATCTGCACGTCGACCCACGGGACAGCGGGGTGCGCCATCACGATCTGCAGGTCCGGGAAGTCGGCGGCGACGTCGTCGAGAAGCAGCGGGTCGGAGTAGCGCAGCCTGATCCCGCGGCCGCCCGGGAGGCCGGCACCGATCCCGGTCTGGCCGGTGTGGAAGAGCGCGACCACGCCGAGCTCCTCCAACGTCGCCCACAGCGGGCGGAACTCGGGGTCGGCCGGCGAGAAGGCCTGCAGGCCGGGATGGAACTTGAAGCCGCGCACGCCGTAGTCCTCGACGAGACGGCGGGCCTGCTTCACGGCGGCCTCGCCCTTGCGGGGGTCGACGGAGCCGAACGGGATCAGCACGTCGGCGTGCTCGGTCGCGCGCTCGGCGATCTCCTCGCTCGACAGCGGCGGATGGTCGAGGCCGGTCGAGGCGTCGACGGTGAAGATCACCGCGGCCATGTCGCGATCGCGGTAGTAGGCGGCGAGGTCGTCGACGGTCGGGGTGCGCGGGTGGTCGCCGCGGAAGTAGGCCGCCGAGGCGTCCATCAGCTCCTGGTCGAGCGAAAAGTGACCGTGATGGTCGGCCTCGACGTGGGTGTGCATGTCGAGGGCTCGGATCGAGCCGGTGTCGATATGGGGCTCGTAGCGGGTCATCGGGTGGTTCCTTCCGGGGTGCCGTACAGCTCACGGACCCGCGACTTCAGCAACTTGCCGGAGGCGTTGTGTGGGATCTCCTCGACGAGGACGACGGCCTTGGGGATCTTGTAGCGGGCCAGCCGTCCGTCGAGGTGGTCGAGCAGGTCGGACTCGGTGAGGGCGGAGCCAGGGCGGCGTACGACGACGGCGCGGCCGACCTCTCCCCAGCGCTCGTCGGGGACGCCGATGACGGCGGCCTCGGCGACGTCGGGATGGGTGTAGAGCGCCTGCTCGACCTCGGCCGGGAAGACGTTCTCGCCGCCGCTGATGAACATGTCCTTCACCCGGTCGACCACATAGAGGAAGCCGTCGTCGTCGACGACGGCGACATCACCCGTACGCAGCCAGGGGCCGTCGAAGGCAGCCCCCGTTGCCGCGTCGTTGCGCCAGTAGCCGGGAGTCACGTTGGGACCGCTGACGTGCACCTCACCGGCCTGGCCGGGAGCCGCCTCCTCGTTGCCGGGCGCCACGACGCGTACGTCGGTGAAGAAGCAGGGGGTGCCAGCCGAGCCGAGCTTGTCGAGGCCGTCGGCGGCGCGCAGCATGGTCGTCCCCGGGGAGGCCTCGGTCAGCCCGTAGCCCTGGATGATGTGCAGGCCGCGGCTCTGCCAGGTGTCCAGGAGCGTGCGCGGGATCGGCGCGCCCCCGCTCAGGGCCGAGCGGAGACTGCCGAGGTCGGCGGTCGCCCAGGTCGGCTCCTGGGCGAGGGCCTGGTACATCGAGGTGACGCCGAAAAGCAGCGTCACCCGCTCCCGCTCGATGGTGGCGATCGCGGCGGCCGGGTCGAAGCGGGCGGCGATGAGGGAGGTCCCGCCCTTGAGGAAGGTCGGCAGCAGCACCTGATTGAGCGCAGCGGTGTGGAACAGCGGGGCGGTGACCAGAGCGATCTCGTCGGAGCGGACGTCGACGTCGACGAGCAGGTTGAAGGCGTTCCAGGCGATGTTTCCGTGCGTCAACATCACGCCCTTGGGGCGGCCGCTGGTGCCGGAGGTGTACTGGATCATGAAGACGTCGTCCAGCCCGACCTCGACGTCGATCCGCCCCTCGGCGGGCGTCGCCAGACCGTCAAGCCCGCGACCGCCGGCAGCGGTGAACCGATGGCTCGGCAACCCGAGGGCCGCGACCACCTCGGAGGAGACCGCCTCGTCGAAGGCGTCGGCGTGGACCAGCAGCGCAGGCGAGGCGTCGGTGAGGATCCAGGCCAGCTCGGGCGGCGCCAGCCGGGTGTTGAGCGGCAGGAAGACCGCCCCCAGCCGGGCGGTGGCGAAGAGGGTCACCGCCAGCTCGACCGAGTTCAGGCCCAGGAAGGCGACCCGGTCCCCCGGGGCCACGCCGCGGGCCCGCAGCCCGTGGGCGACCGCGTCGACGAGGCGGTCGACCTCGGCGTACGTCACCACCGCGTCGTCCTGCACGAACGCCCGCGCGCCAGGGGTCATCCGGGCCCGGCGGGCGGGCCACGATCCGATGCCGCTGTCCAACATGTCGATCCTCGTTCGTCTCGTGGGCTCAGCCGAGCCTGAGGTCGGTCTTGATCTCCAGCAGTCGCCGCAGCGCCTGGTCGCGGCGCCCGACGAGGTCCTCGGCAGAGGTGCCGTCGAGCTCCTCGTCGACCCCGTCGACCAGCTTCTCGACCAGATCTTTGGTCAGGGCAGGGTGACCGAGGTCGTCCCACCATTCGACCATCGGCGGACCGAGATGCTCGAGCACGTGCCCGAGCCCGCCCGGGCCGCCGGAGAGGTGCTGGGTCGCGAAGGGGCCGAGCAGCGACCAGCGCAGCCCGGGGCCGTCGGCGATCGCGGTGTCGATGTCGGCGACCGAGACGATGCCCTGGTCGACGAGGTGGTAGGCCTCGCGCCACAGCGCCGCCTGGAGCCGGTTGGCCACGTGCCCGGGCACCTCGCGGCGGATGTGGATGGGACGCTTGCCCAGGTGGCGCATGGTCTCCAGAGCCGCCTCGACGGCCTCCGCCGACGTCGCCGATCCGCCGACGACCTCGACCAGCGGCACCAGGTGCGGCGGGTTGAACGGGTGCGCCACCAGCACCCGCTCCGGGTGGCGCGTGCAGGCGTCCTGGAACGTGCTCGGCATCAGACCCGAGGAGCTGCTGGTGAGCAGTACGTCGCCCGCGGCGGCCGCGTCGAGCGCGGCGAAGATCTCGCGCTTGACCTCCAGCCGCTCCGGGCCGCTCTCCAGCACCAGGTCGGCGGCCGCGCCGACCTCCTCGACGCCGTCCGCGAACCTCAACGATCCCTCCGGGACCTGCGCACGCAACCGCTCCTCGGCACCCTCGGCCGGGTCCCAGGCGACCACGTCGAGCCCCTGCTCGAGCCCGAGCACCACCCAGCTGACCCCGATCGCGCCGGTGCCGACGACCCCGAGCGTACGAACGTTTTCACCACTCCTCATGCGGTCCTCCTGCTCAGCGTGCCCGAGATCGCCAGCGCGACGAACGGTTCGAGGGACGCCGGGTCGGCGAGCGCGTCCCGGCTGGCGACGTCCTCAGGGCGTACGCCCTGCAGGATGCGCTTGGCGGGCAGCTCGAGCTTCTTGCCGGTGAGGTTGCGCGGCACCGCGGGCACCTCGATCACCTGGTCGGGGATGTGCCGCGGGGAGAGCGCCGACCGCAGCGCCCCGACCAGACGGGCCCGGAGCGGGTCGTCGAGGCGTACACCGGTATCGGTGACCACGAAGAGCAGCAGCTCGCCGTTGCCTCCGTCGGGGTCCTCGAGATGGACGACCAGCGAGTCGGCGACACCGTCCACCTCCTCGGCGACGCGATAGAACTCGGCGGTGCCGAGGCGTACGCCGCCTCGGTTGAGGGTCGCGTCGGAGCGGCCGGCGACGTGGCAGCTGCCGTTGTCGTGGAAGAGGATCCAGTCGCCGTGGCGCCACACACCGGGATAGTGGTTGAAGTAGGCCTCGCGGTAGCGGGTGCCGTCCGCGTCGCCCCAGAAGCCGACCGGCATCGAGGGCATCGGCGAGGTGATGACGAGCTCGCCGAGCACCCCTGTGACCGGGCGGCCGGACTCGTCGTAGGCGTGGGCGTCGACGCCGAGGCAGCGGCCGGAGATCTCGCCGGCGTAGACCGGGAGCAGCGGGTTGTTCTGCACGATGCCGGAGCAGACGTCGGTGCCGCCGCTGCCGACGTTGATCTGCGCCCCCGGGAGCTGGTCCCGGAGCCAGGCGTAGCCCTCGGGCGGGAGCGGCGCTCCGGCCGAGCCGAGGACACGAACCCGCAGGTCGCCGAGGGTGGTGAGGTCGACGTCAGCCTTGCGGCAGGCCATCACGAACCCCGGACTGGCGCCCATCACGGTCGCTCCGGTCGACGCCGCGAGCCGCCACTGCCAGGTGAGGTCGGGGTGCATCGGGTTGCCGTCGACCATCACGATCGAGGAGCGGACCAGGAGCGAGGAGACCAGGGCGTTCCACATCATCCAGGCGGTGGTGGAGAACCAGAGCATCCGGTCCTCAGGCCCCATGTCCCACGAGAGCGCGTGGTTCTTGAGGTGCTCGAGCAGGATGCCGCCGTGGCCGTGGACGATCGCCTTCGGCCGGCCGGTCGTACCGGAGGAGAAGAGCACGACCAGCGGGTGGTCGAAGGGCACCGGCTCGAAGGCGAGCTCGGCCCCCTCCTCCGAGGCGAGCAGGGAGGTCCAGGAGAGCGCGTCCTCGACGCGATGCTGGCCGTATTCGACATCGACCACATGGTGCACCGACGGCAACTCGGCCCGGATCTCGGCCACCTGGGCACGCCGGTCGATGTCCTTGGCGCCGTAGCGGTAACCACCGGCGACCAGCAGCACGACCGGTTCGATCTGGGCGAAGCGGTCGATCACGCTGCGCGGTCCGAACTCGCTGGCGCACGACGCCCAGGTCGCGCCGAGACTCGCGGTGGCCAGATAGGCGACCAGGGCCTCGGGGATGTTGGGGAGGTAACCGGCGACACGGTCGCCGCGGCGTACGCCCAACCTCTGCAGCGCGGCGCGCGCCCGGGCCACCTGGTCGCGCAGGTCGCCGAAGGTCAGCTCGACGTCGTCGCGGGTCTGCGAACGGCCGAGCACGGCGACCCGGTCGAGGCGATGTCCTGAGCTTGTCGAAGGGTCCTCGTCGGTGCCGAGCGCGTGCTCGGCGTAGTTGAGCAGCGCACCCGGGAACCAGCGCGCCCCGGGCATCTCCCGAGAGGCCAGCACGCCGTCGTACGCAGCGTGGCTCCGCACCCCGAAGAACTCCCACACCGCCGACCAGAACCCGTCGAGGTCGGTCACCGACCAGCGCCACAGCTCCTCGTGGGTGGTCATCGCCAGGTCGCGCTCGCGGGCGATCCAGGCCAGGAACTCACCGACCCGGGAGGTGGAGAGCACGTCGGCGGGAGGCGTCCAGACGACATCGCCCTGATCGATCTGTCGGGTCTGCCGGGTCTGCTGGGTCGTGTTCACTGGTCCGTCACCTTCCTGGCCCGTCCGTCGAGAAAGTCCTGCATCCGGCCCTTGGCGTCGTCGGTCCCCTGCGCGATGGCCGCCATCAGCGACTCCATCAGGAAGCCGTCGCGCGGGTTGGCCTCGGCGATGCGCGGCAGCGCCTGCACGACCGCGAAGTTGGTCTGGGGCGCGTTCTGGGCGATCCGACCGGCCAGCTCGAGGGCGGTCTTTCGACCGGTGCCGTCGGCCACCGCGTACTGGCTCAGACCCAGCCCCAGCCCCTCCTGCGCGTCGTAGCGCCGGCCGGTCAGCATCATGTCCGCCATCCGGGAGACCCCGATGAGCCGCGGGACACGCACCGAGGCGCCGCCGCCGACGAAGAGCCCGCGCTGTCCCTCGGGCAGCGCGTAGAAGGTGGATTCCTCGGCGACCCGGATGTGCGCAGCGGCGGCAAGCTCCAGCCCGCCCCCGACGACGGCTCCCTTCAGCGCGGCGACGACCGGCACCGGCCCGAACTCGATCTTCTCGAAGACCCGGTGCCACATCCGCGAGTGGGTGACCCCGCCAAGGGTGTCGCGCCGGGTCATCTCGGACAGGTCGAGCCCGGCGCAGAAGTGGTCGCCGTCCGCGTCGATGACGACGGCACGTACGTCCGGCTCGAGGCCGTCGAAGAACCGCTCGATCCCGAGCACCGCCTCGTCGCTGAGCGCGTTCCGCTTCGCGGGGCGGGCGAGGGTCAGCACCGCGACGTCGTCGACGCGCTCTGCCCGCAGGGCATCGGGAAGGGGGGTTCCGAGCATGATGAACTCCTCATGATTGACAGGAATCCTGATAATCGCAGAAGTAGGCGCCTCCCGCAAGCGAAGCGATGCTTGAATGACCGCATGACCGACGCACCCCTGCTGCTCTACGTCGTCAAGCAGCTCGAGCTCGCCACCCGAGCCCGCCTCGACGCCGTCCTGAAGGAATCAGGGGTCACCGCCCTGCAGTACACCGCCCTCTCGGTGCTCGAGCGCCGCCCCACGATGAGCGCCGCCGACCTGGCCCGAGCCTCGTTCGTACGCGCCCAGTCCGCCGCTGATCTCATCGGTGCACTCGAGCGCCGCGGCCTCATCGAGCGCCGCATCGACCCCGACAACCGGCGCCGCATGCTGATCAGCCTCACCACCGAGGGCCGCGAGTTCCTCGACGCCTACGACCCCCGCGTCGAAGAGCTCGAGGAGCAGATGCTGGCCGAGCTCGGGCCCGAGGACCGACAGGCGTTCCGTACGTTTCTCGACACCGCCCGCCGAGCACTCTCCTAACCACTGACAACCATCGCCCGAACCACTGTTCACATGCCCGATGGTGATGAGCCAGCGCACAACTCGGACTCTTCAGCAGAGGCTCAGCCTGTAGAAGCGACCGGCTCTAGACAGCTGGGAGACCTGAACGTATCTGGAATCGGTGGATGACGTGCGAACGTCTCCTGATCGAACACTGATCCTCTGGACTCCTCCGGCCGCGCCCGTCCGGGGCCCCGTCACGGGAAGGTGACGGTCAGAGTGAGCCCGCCGCCTTGGTTCGCGTGTGCGGTGGCTGGGGCGCGTGAGCACGGGCGATGGAAGCGACGATCGCCAGACCTAGTCCCGATCCTTCGCCTGGGGTGTTCGTCCGTTCGGCGAGGCGGCGGAAGGGTTCGAAGAGATCGGGGACGATGCGGGACAGGGGTGCGACGAAGACGCCGCGGTCGGGGCTCGAGCTCGGTCGGGGCTCGAGCTCGGTCGTGTACTCCATCGTGCTGCCGCTGGGGCCGAGGAAGTAGGTGAAGGCGTTGTTGCCCGTCTCGTAACGGCCAGGGCCCCAGATCTTCTTGATCCCGGCACGCATGACGCGTCCGGTGCCACGCATGTAATCGTCGAGGCCGCGCATCTAGAAGGAGACGTCGCTCAGCAACCGCTCAGATCCGTTGGAGCGCTGCGCGGCACTCATTCAGACTCTTGCGCAGTGCCTCGCGCTGCCGGGCCGTGAGGGCACCAGTCATCATTCGGTCCAGTTCTTCGACGTCTTTCCTTACGACGTCAAGGAGTTCCAGTCCACCGGGAGTCAGGCTGATCAGCAAGCGTTTGCGGTCTGCGGGGTCACGATCACGCCTGACGAGTCGCTTGTCGGTGAGCGTGCGGATCATGTCTGCCATCGACTGCGCGGTGACAAAGGAATGGCGGGCGAGCTGGGCCGCCGATGCCTCTCCGCCGTGCTCGAGGACGCTGAGCGCCGTGTACTGCATGGCCGTGACCCCATATGGCTTGAGCAGGTCGTCCAGATGCGCCCGGACGGCCAGCTCGACCTGTTTGACGGCATAGGTCAACAGCGGAGGCGTCGAGGCGCGTTCGGCGTCACCGTCAGTCATGGCCACCTTTCAAGGTTCTGGTCGTCTGCCCCAAGGTTAACAAGAAACCTGATAAACGCCATTGCCAGGATCCCTGTCAAAGACCTACGCTGACGCCTACCGAAGATGCGACGAACATCACACTCGCAGCGATGACATGGAGGAACCATGGCGCACTCGCCAAAGTGGCTCGCGAGCCTCGCCCTCGTGGCGGCGGTAGGGCTGACCGCATGCACTGGAGGCAGCGACGCATCGAAGAGTCCAGCTGCTTCCAGCAAGGTCGTGGAGACCACCCCTGCAGGCACGCAGAAGGTCGACTCCGTCGTGTGGGGGCTGCCCACCGGGGAGCCGACAACCATCGATCCGATGATCGCAGGTGGTGCCTCTGAGTCGACGGTGTCGGCGAACCTGTGCGAGAGCCTGCTGACCGTCCAGCCCGACTTCACCATCGAGCCGGGGCTGGCCACATCCGCGGAGTGGGCCACCCCGACCACCCTCGAGCTCGATCTACGCGAGGACGTCACCTTCTGGGACGGCACGCCGATGACAACCGAGGACGTGCTCTACAGCCTCAAGCGGACCGCCGACCCCAAAGGGCCGAGCTTCTACAGCGGTGCCTTCCGAGGCGTGAAGTCGATCGAGAAGACCGGGCCGAGCCAGGTGACCATCACCTTCTCGGCTCACGACGCGCAGTTCCGTAACGCGCTCGCCGGGCCAGTGGGTGCCATCGTCCAGGCCGCCTTCACACAGAAGGCGGGCCGGAGCTTCGGTACGTCCGGAGGTGACGTGATGTGCACCGGTCCCTATGAGTTCGTCAGCTGGAAGAGCGGCGACAGCATCAAGATCGCAGCCAACCCGGACTACTGGAACGGCGAGCCGAACGTCGACGCGATCGAGTTCCGGTTCGTCGGGGACACCGCGACCCTCACCACCGCCCTGCGCTCGGGGGAGATCGACGGGGCGTACGACCTCCCGATCTCCGCCGCCGTCGCCTTGAACAAAGCTGGGTCGGGCACGCTATACCGCGGCACCAGCACACAGTCGCTCAGCTTTGGGCCGACCAGCGAGCACGGGCCAGCGGCCGATCCCCGGGTGCGTGAGGCGCTCAGCTTGGCTATCGACCGCGAGGCGCTCATCTCCTCGGTCCTTCGTGGCATGGGAACCGTCCAGCGCACCTTCACGGCCCCGCTCGCCTGGCAGGGCGACGCCGCGGCGGCGATCTACCAGGAGGGATACGACGCGCTACCCGCCGGCAAGCCGGATCTGACGAAGGCGAAGGCGCTCGTCGAGGAGGCCGGCGCGGGCTCGAGAAAGCTCGTGATGGCGATCCCCGCCGGTGGCGGCACCGAGTCCCAGGCGGCGGTGGTCGTCCAGGCGGCGGCCAAGGAGGTCGGCCTCCAGATCGAGCTGAAGACGCTCCAGCCGACCGAGTTCTCCGAGCTCTTCTACAACCCGGCCAAGCGAGCCGAGATCGACTTCGTCTGCACGACGGGCTACCAGGAGGTGCCGGGTTCGCTCTACTACGCCCCGGAGTTCACCCAGCCGACGGGCCTCTTCAACTGGTCGCGCTACTCCGACCCCGAGGTATCGAAGCTCATCGACGACGCGCGGGCGTCGAGCGACCCCGAGGTCATCGCCACGAAGTTCACCGAGGCACAGGCCATCTTCGCGCCCGACAACCTGCAGGTCACCCTCGCCGGCATGGACTCGCTCCTCTACCTGGGTGACGGCTTGAGCGGTGCACCTGCCTCGATCGCCCATCTCAGCTCACCGTGGGCCCTCACCCTGGGCGGGACGAAGTAGCCGTGGCCGGTTGGTCGTTCTTCCTCCTGCGAAAGGCCGGGGTTCTTGTCAGCACCATGCTGGTCTCGAGCGTGGCGATCTTCCTGGCGCTCCACCTCGCCCCCGGCGACCCGGCGACGACCATCGCGGGCGGCACCAAGCCGAACGCGGAGAACCTCACCCGGATCCGGGCCGAGTACCACCTCGACGACCCCCTGTGGAGCCAGTACCTGCAGTGGCTCCACGGTGTCCTCACCGGCGACATGGGGACGTCGATGGTCTACCACACCGACGTCGGGACGCTGCTGACCGAGCGACTGCTCAGCACCGTCCTGCTCGTCGGGTACGGCGGCACGCTGATTCTGGTGTTCGGGATCGGTCTCGGCGTCCTGGCCGGCCTGCGGGGTGGTGTCACCCGCACGGTCGTCAGCATGCTCACCACCGTCGCGATGGGCGCGCCCACGTTCGTCGTGGCGATAGTCCTGATCGCAGTGTTCGCCACGACCGTCGGCTGGTTCCCGATCTACGGCACCGGCTCGGGTCTTCTCGACCGACTGCACCACCTCACGCTGCCCGCGATCGCCCTGAGCATGTCGTATGTCGCCTATGTCGCGACCGTGACGCGTGGGGCCGTCGACGAGGAGAAGTTCTCCGAGCACGTCGAGACGGCCGAGAGCCGCGGGATCCCGCCGGCGCTGGTCAACCGACGCCACGTCCTCCGCAACGCGATCGCGCCGATCCTGACTGTCTCGGGCCTGAGCATCGCCGGTCTCTTCGCCGGCACCGCGGTGGCCGAGCAGGCGTTCGGCGTCAACGGCATCGGATCTTTGCTCGTCGACGCGGCCGCACGCAAGGACCTGGCCGTGGTGCAGGTCATCTCCCTCTTCATGGTCGCCTCGTTCGTCGTCGTGAACACCGTGATCGATTCGGTCAACGCCCTCCTCGACCCGCGGATCGCCCTGGAAGGAGGCTCCGCATGACCATCGACCTCGCTCTCGGCCGACGCCGGATCATGTTTCGTCGACTGGCACGAACGAGTCCGGTCGTCCTGGTTGCGGCTGTCGTGATCGGGTTGGTGGTGCTGGCCGCCGTTCTCGCTCCGGTGCTCGCACCCCACGACCCCCACGCCGTCGACCTCCTCAACCCCTATGCCGGTCCTGGTGCCGACCACCTGCTCGGCACCGATGCGAGCGGTCGCGACCTGCTGAGCCGACTGCTGTACGGCGCCCGGCTCAGCCTCGCCGGTCCCACCGTCGTGATCATGCTGTCAATGACTGTCGGCACGGTCATCGCCTTGGTCGCCGCATGGTGTGGAGGGATGGTCGACGCCGTCATCTCCCGCTGCATCGAGATCCTCTTCGCCTTTCCCGGCCTGGTCCTCGCCGTGGTTTCGGTGGCGGTCTTCGGCGCCGGCTTCTGGGCCCCGGTGATGGCGCTGTCGATCGGCTACGTACCCCTGGTGGCTCGCGTCCTGCGCTCGGTCGCGCTGCGCGAGCGGAACCTGCCCTATGTCGCGGCACTACAGATCCAAGGCGTCACCCCGATCCGGATCGCGCTGCGCCATCTGCTGCCCAACCTGATGCCGATGATCATCGTCCAGGCAGGCATTGGCTTCGCCTACGCGATGCTCGACCTGGCCGCTGTGTCCTACCTCGGGCTCGGGCTCCAGCCGCCGACCTCCGACTGGGGCGTCATGGTCTCCGAGGGCCAGGCTTCGATCATCGAGGGCTTCCCACAACAGTCGCTCTTCGCCGCCCTCGTGGTGCTGGTGACGGTGGTTTCGATGAACGTGCTCTGCGGATGGTTCGCCGAGCGCTACGACGTGACGGGAGCACAGCTATGACCGAGACGGGGGCCATGACGGCACCAGAGATCCCGGAGGCACCCGAGACACCCACGCTGGAGGTCGACGCACTGCACGTGTCGGTCCCGACCGCGCGCGGCGTCCGGGAGATCATCGCGGACGTGAGCCTGACCGTCGGCGCCGGAGAGGCGCTCGGCCTGGTCGGTGAGAGCGGATCGGGGAAGTCGACCACGTTGCGCGCGGTTGTCGGTCTGTTGCCCCGACTGGCAACGCGCAGTGGCCTGGTCAAGGTGCTCGGCACCGACATCGGCGGCCTCGCGCCCGCGGAGCTGCGACGCTTCCGAGGCACTCGGATGGCCGTCGTGTTTCAGGATCCGCGAGCCCACATCAACCCGCTACGTACGGTGGGGGACTTTCTCGTCGAGAACCTCGTCGACGTGCAGCAGCGCACCCGCTCCGAGGCCGAGCGGACGGTGGCGGGGGTCCTGCGCGAGGTGGGGATCGGGGACGCCGAGCGGCGGATGCGCCAGAAGCCGTACGAGCTCTCTGGCGGCCTCCTCCAGCGGGTGATGATCGCGGCGGCGATCGCCACCGAGCCCTCGCTATTGCTGGCCGACGAGCCGACCACGGCTCTCGATGTCACCACTCAGCAAGAAGTGATGGCGATCCTCGACGAGCAGCGCAGAGCCCGTGGCCTCGCGATGCTCTTCATCAGTCACGACCTAGACCTGGCCGATGCCGTCTGTGACCGGATAGCGGTGATGAAGGACGGCCGCATCGTCGAGGTGCTCGGTGCCGACGGCCTGCGCCAGCGGGCGCAACACGACTACACGCGTACCCTCGTCGAGGCCCGCCCACGGCTGCAAACAGCCGTTTCGGCGCGTGCTTCGACTCCAGCTTCGGCGACGTCGGGCGATGGCGACGCCGATGTGCCGGTCCTGTCCGTCCGTGATCTGCGCAAAGTCTACCGGGTGCGTGCAGCCGACGGACGCGGCCATGAGGACCTGGTCGCGGTCGACGACGTGAGCTTCGACCTGCGACCCGGCGGTTCCCTGGCCATCGTCGGCGAGTCCGGCTCCGGTAAGTCCACCACCGCCCGGATGATCGTCGGACTGGCCCAACCCACAGCCGGCGAGATGGCGGTCGCGGGGCAACCCTGGCCGACCGGCCGACTGAGCTCGGCCGAACGTCGCCGTCGCGGTCGGCTGGTGCAGATGGTCTTCCAGGATCCGTACGCCTCCCTGGACCGTCGACAGACCGCCCGGGACTGCCTGCGCGAGGCCCTCGACGTCCAGGGCGTGCTGCCCAAGGCCGATCGCGACCGTCGTGTCGATGAGTTGCTCGCCCACGTCGGACTGACCGCCGAGCAGGGCAGGTCCCGACCGCGGGCCCTGTCCGGAGGCCAGCGGCAGCGAGTCGCGATCGCCCGCGCGCTCGCGGCTGACCCGGCCGTGCTGATCCTGGACGAGGCGGTGGCGGCGTTGGATGTGTCGGTGCAGGCGCAGGTGCTCGAGGTTCTCAACCGGATCCGGCGCGAGCTGAGCGTGGCGCTGCTCTTCATCTCGCACGACCTCCCGGTCGTGCAGCAGATCAGCGACGACGTCCTGGTCATGCACGGCGGTCGAGTCATCGAGAGCGGGTCGGTCGCCACCACTCTCGCGTCGCCGCAGATGGACTACACCCGCGAGCTCATCAGTGCGGTGCCACGCGAGGGCTGGGTCCCGCGGCGCCGGGGCAACCGGACCGACCCAGCTGCTCTCTCATCCGTGGAGGCCCCATGACAACCCATTCTCCTTCCTTCAAGACGCCCGAGCTCGACTTCGCGTTCGAGGCCCGTGTTGACATCGCCCCGTCCGAGCACGTCGGCCATGCCGGCGGCCCGGTGCTCGGCTTCACCCCGATCACCGGTGGCACCGTCCGCGGTCCGCGCCTCAACGGCGAGGTCGTGGACGGGGGCGGCGACTGGGCTGTCGATCGGCCCGGCGTCGCCGTCGATCTCGATGCCCGCTACCTGATCCGGGCCGACGACGGCGCGCTGATCGATGTCGTCAACCGCGGCTTCTGGGTAGCCTCGCCCGAGGTCGACGCCGCTGCCGAATCCGGAGAGCGGGTGGACCCGGCGCGCTACTACTTCCGCACCCAGCCCGTCTTCCGCACCGACGCACCCGAGCACACCTGGCTGACCCACACGGTCTTCGTCGGGATGGCCTACGACGACGCTGACCTCCGGCAGATCCGTATCGAGTTCTTCGAGGTGAGGTGACCATGTCCACGGCCTACGAACGCATCGGCCCTGCCCCGGTCGACGAGAGTGCGCTGCACCACCTGGTCCGTATGCGCGACGGAGCGCGACTGGCGACCGATGTCTACCTTTCAGGGAAGGAGCCCGCGGCCACTGTTCTGGTCCGGCTGCCGTACGACAAGGCCGGCGAGTACGCGTTCTTGCCGCTCGTCGCTCACTACTTCGTCCGGCACGGCTACCACGTCGTGACCCAGGACGTCCGCGGAAAGTTCCGCTCGGAGGGCGAGACCTTGCTCTTCGTCAACGAGGCCGCCGATGGCGCCGACACACTCGACTGGGTCATCGAGCAGCCGTGGTCCAACGGCATCGTCGGGATGTGGGGCGACTCCTACTACGGCTACACACAATGGGCCGCAGCGTCGACCAGCCATCCAGCTCTGCGAGCGCTCTGCCCCCGGGTGACCGGCACCCGACTCGGCGAGCTCCCCCACGACAGCGACGTCATGCCGGGCACGTGGACCCGTGAGGTCGAGATGGGCGTACACCGGCTCTATCCGTGCACCTTCTTCCACTCCAACGACGTCTACCTCTGGGAGCCCGACTGGACGCGGCGACCGCTGGTTGCCGAGGTCGAGGACTTCTTCACGACCGTCGGATCCCGTTCGATCTCGTTCGACCAGTGGTTCCCCGAGCAGGTGCGCCTGCGCCGGTTTCCCTTCGGGCACCCGTTCGAGGCTCGCCCACTGCCCGTTCTGCAGACCATCGGCTGGTGGGACAACTGTGCCCCCTGGCAGTGGAGCGACCACTGGAGACTTGCCGAACACCAGGCGTGGGCCCACAACGAGTACCTGCTGATCGACGCCATCGACCATGAGAACAACCACCTGCTTGATCCACGCGGAGGGCGGTCTGCCGATCAGGTCAGAGCTGGCCTCTCGGCGTACCTCGACCCGGCCATCGAGTTCTTCGACGTTTTCCTGCGTGACCTGCGTCCGGCGACGTCGATCCCGAAGGTCCGCTGGAACCTCGCCCATACCGAGGGCTTCCGTACGACGACGGAGTGGCCACCGGAGGGGGTGACGCCGGTGGCACTGCACCTGAGAGCGGACTTGTCGCTGGATCCTGAGGCGCCAGAGGCTGAACAGACGTTGGCCTGGATCCACGATCCTGACAACCTTGTCCCGTCCCCGGTCGAGGACGCGTTCGGCTTCCTGGCGGAGTATCCCGATGAACGCGCGGGGACCGAGCGCGAGGATGTCCTCGCCTTCGACGGCACGGCCGTCAACGCCGACACCGACCTCGTCGGTGGTGTCGGCTTGGTCGCCACGGTCGGTAGCGACGGGCCCCGAATGGACGTCTTCGTCCGCCTGCTCGACGTCGCTCCGGACGGTGCTGCCCACCTCGTGACGCGCGGGCAGGTACACGTGGTCGACTGCGCTGAGCCTCGCCGGGTCACGATCGACCTCGGCCAGGTCGGCTACCGGCTCCGGAGTGGGCACCGGTTGCGGGTCCAGGTGAGCAGCAGTGACTACCCCGAGTACATCCCGCAGCCAGGTACCGGCGAGCACCCGTGGCTCGCGGAGAAGGTCGTTCCCAATCACCAGACCCTGACCGTCGGCGGCACGGAGCCGGCCGTGCTCACCATTCACGTGCTCCCGGAACAGACCTCATGCCCGGCCGGATAGATGAACTTGTGATGACCCGACCGTCCCCATCACCGATCGCGTAGAGAGGCAACACCCATGATCGACGGCTCCAACCCTTCCCCCGAACCGACCCCGTGGTGGGCCCGTTCAGCCACCGAGCTGGCCGCGGCGATCAGCGCCGGCGAGGTGACCAGCCGTGCGGTGGTGGAGTCATTCCTCGGCCGAGTCGAGCGGATCAACCCGGTCGTCAACGCGGCGACGGTCGTGTTCCCCGAGCAAGCCCTGGACGAGGCTGACAAGGCCGACAAGATGCTCGCATCAGGTGGCGACGTCGGGCCGCTCCATGGCGTGCCCTTCTCCGTGAAGGAGAACATCGACCTGACCTGGTCACCCTCCACCTCGGGGGTCGCCGCCTTCCAGGGTCCTCCTCCCCCAGAGGACGACGTTCTGGTCACCCGGATGCGGGCCGTCGGGGCGATCCCGATCATCCGCACCAACATGCCCGACCTCGGCATGCGTTGGCACACCGACAACGCCCTGTTCGGCGAGACGTTGAACCCGTGGGACCCCTCCCGCTCCTGCGGCGGCTCGTCTGGAGGAGAGGCCGTGGCCATCGCGACTGGTATGAGTCCCGTCGGACTCGGCAACGACTACGGCGGCTCGCTGCGTCTTCCAGCCTTCGCCGCCGGGATCTGCGCTCTGCGCCCGACCTTGGGACGCGTCCCCCTCTATCGGCCCGGTCCGACACCACCGATTCCGCTCACCGGTCAGCTCTTTGCCGTCCAGGGCCCGATGGGACGTACGGTCGATGATGTCGCCACAGCGTTCGGCGTCATCCAGGGCCCGGACCTCGATGACCCGTGGACCTCGCCTGTGCCATGGAGCGACGCGTACGCAGGGCCTCGGCGCGTCGCTGTAGTGACCAATCCTGCCGACGGCGGCATCGATCCTGACATCGCTGCTGTCGTGCGCCGCGCCGCGGGCGTACTGGCTACAGCCGGCTGGGACGTCGAAGAAGTCGAGCCTCCCCGGATCGCCGATGCGGCGTTGTTCTGGCGACAGATGTCGACCTCGGAGCTCGAGTCGGACCTGTTCAACCCCGACGGGCCGATCTTCGGTCTGCTGTCCGAAGGTGCGCGCCGGTACATGTCCGACAACATCGCGGCCACCGAGACCGTCGACCTTCTTGGGTTCAACCACGCGATCGCGCAGCGGCTGGCGATCGGCGCAGCCTGGCGCCGGTTCCAGGCACGCTACCCGGTGGTGCTCGGCCCCGTGTCGACACAGCAGATGTTCGGCAAGGAGTTCGACCTCACCGGACCGGAGGCAACCACCGAGCAATGGCACGCGCACCGACTTCTGGTCACCGTGAACCTGCTCGGCCTACCGTCCCTCGCGATACCACTGGGCGTCTCAGCAGCGGGCCTACCCGAAGGCGTACAGCTCATCGGACCTGCTTTCGGTGAGGCTGCTTGTCTGGCAGCGGGCCGCGATATCGAGGCTGCGGTTGGCAGGGGCTCGCTAGCTGAGCCGGCGGGCGCATGAGCAGCCCGGTGATGGAGCACGCCCCTGATCTCCGCGCCGCCTTCGCCGCTGAGGTTCAAGTGCGGCTGCCGTACGTCGTGGGCGACACCGGCGCCGGCGTCCGCCGGGTCTTCCCCATCGTGGGCGGACGTGTCTTCGGCCCACGCCTCACCGGCACCGTGCTGCCCGTCGGGGCCGACTGGAGCCTGGTCAGGCCCGACGGGATCACCGAGGTTCAGGCACGCTACGCCTTCCTCACCGATGACGGACACGTCGTGGACATCCTCAACGTCGGCCTGATGCACGGTCTGTCCCCTCGAGACCCCGAGCCGGGCGACCCCGAGCCGGACCTGTGGTGCCGTACGTCTCCGAAGTTCGAGGCGCCGGCGCCATTGCGTTGGCTCAACGACGAGGTCTTCGTCGGCACCTACGCTCCAGGCACGGATCCGGCTCAGCAGGGCGATTTCACCGTGCGCCTGGAATTCTTCACGGTCGACTGACGGTTCACCCCCGGGACGCTTCCCGATGCAGGATTGGCGCGCGCGCACTTGGTGCTCGTCGTCTGCGATCTACCCTTCGGCCGAATCGCTCAGATGCGATCGCAGGGCCGCTCCGCTCGGCGGTCTGGCCGAGCGAGGCAAGGTCGTATCACGACTGTTCAGCCGACGGCGGGAATCGAGATGATCGCGCTCGAAGGGACCTATTATCCGGCCTACCAGGCGTTTCTCGGACTGGCCACCCAGGAGTTCATCCACTCCTTCCGTGCCGACCTGCTCTTCATGTCCACCACGGCGATCACATAAGGACGCTGCTACCACCAGGCAGAGGACACGATCATGGTCGAGCGCGCCATGATGGCCACCTCGACGCGGCGGATCCTGCTCGCGGACCACATCAAGTTCTCCACCCATGGCTTCTACTCGTTGGCGCCGATCACCGACTTCGACATCGTCTTCGTCGACGCGGGGGTCCCGCCACGGAGCTACGGCGACTGCGCGACCTGGGCGTCACCGTCAGGGTCGTTCGTCCCTGACGCGGACCACCCGCGGTTCCGACCCATCCCTAACCCCAGAATCGGGCGAACTCCGGGAGAGACGGCCTTGGATCGAAATGGACGAGAGCCGCTGACCCTGGTGTTTGCCTGGTCAGCGGCTCTTTCACTGGCTCCCCGAGTTGGACTCGAACCAACAACCCTCCGGTTAACAGCCGAATGCTCTGCCAATTGAGCTATCGGGGAATGCTCCTTGCGGCGCGGGTGAAACCTTAGCAACCCCGCGGCGGCGATCGGAAATCGGCAGGCCGTCACTCGGCGACGAGGTTGCGGAGGCCGCGGCGGTGCTGCTCGAGGGCGGCGAGCTGGGCGAAAAGACGGTTGTAGGCCTCGGGATCGGCGGCGCCGTCGGAGCGCTGCAGGCGGCTCTTCACCTCTGCGATGCGGCGCTGGTCGAGGAGCTCGAGGAGGCGTACGACATACTGCAGGACGTACGCCGCGTCCGGCTCCTTCGCGGACGGGATCGGTTCGACGGCGAGCTCGGCGAGGATGCGGCTGACCAGCGGGTCCGAGGCAGCGGCGCCGAGCTTCTGGGCCCAGTTCGCGTCGCCGGTGCCGGCGCCGGGGCCGCCCAGGCCGGCGATGATCTCCCACAGCGCCCGGTAGATGGGGTGGGTGAAGGCCTCGGGGGTGATCTCGCCGGTGGTGCGGCCCAGGGCGACCGGGTGCTGCACGAAGAGCTTCAGGGTCTCGCGCTCGACGGTGAACCGCGGCTCGCGCGGATGCGGCATGGGTGGGCGTCGCGGCGCGGCGGGAGCCTCGGCAGAGCCTGCCTGGGCGGTCTGCGCGGCCTCGCGCCGAGACGGAGCGGCCTGGGGCGCGGGCCGGCCGGCGGCCCGGCGTACCTCTCTGGCCGCCTCGTCTGGGTCCACACCGAGGAAGCGAGCGAGGTCTCGGGTGAAGCCCATCTTCTTGGACTCGTCACGCACGGAGGCCACCAAGGGTGCAGCCTCACGAAGCGCGTCGACCCGCCCGTCGGCACGGTCGAGGTCGTACTTCGAGGCGATGTTGCGCAGCACGAACTCGTAGAGCGGCACCCGGTTGGCGAGCAGCTCCCGGACTGCCTCGTCGCCCTTCTTGATCCGCAGGTCGTTGGGATCGAGGCCGTCGGGCTCGACGGCGACGTAGGTCTGCGAGGTGAAGTTGCCGTCGCCCTTGAACGCCTTCAGCGCCGCAGTCTGGCCGGCGGCGTCGCCGTCGAAGGTGAAGACGACCGCGCCGCGCAGCTGCTGGTCGTCGGAGATGAACCGGCGCAGGACCTTGGCGTGATCGTCGCCGAAGGCGGTGCCGCAGGTGGCGACCGCGGTGGTGATGCCGGCCAGGTGGCAGGCCATCACGTCGGTGTAGCCCTCCACGATCACCGCCTCGCGGGTGCGGGCCATCTCCTTGCGGGCCAGGTCGATGCCGTAGAGGACGTGGCTCTTCTTGTAGAGCGGAGTCTCGGAGGTGTTGAGGTATTTCGCCTCGATCCGGTCGTCGTCGAAGAGGCGGCGCGCGCCGAAGCCGATGACGTCGCCGCCCGACTCCCGGATCGGCCACATCAGCCGCCCGCGGAACCGGTCGTAGTGCGACCGTCCGTGCGCCACCAGCCCGCCGGTGACGACCTCCTCGTCCGAGAACCCGCGCGCTCGCAGGTGGCGGTAGAGGTCCTCTCCCCCGCGCGGCGAGAAGCCGACCCCGAAGTGCAGCGCCGCGTCGCGGTCGAAGCCCTTCTCGGCGAGGAACTGCCGCGCGACCACCGCGTCCGGGGTCAGCAGCTGCTCGGCGTAGAACTCCGCGGCGACCTTGTGGGCCTCGACCAGCTTGCCGCGACTCGGGCCCCGCTTCACCGGCGCCTCGTCGCCCTCCTCGCGCTGGATCTGGACCCCGATCTTGTCGCCGAGCCGCTCGACCGCCTCGAAGAAGCTCAGCCCCTCGAGCTTCATCACGAAGTCGATGACGTCGCCGCCCTCGCCGCAGCCGAAGCACTTGTAGAACCCCCGCGAGGGGTTCACGTTGAACGACGGCGTCTTCTCGTCGTGGAACGGGCACAGGCCCTTGTAGGTCCCCGGTCCCGCACGGCGCAGCGTGACCTGCTGGGAGATGATGTCGTCCAGGCGTGCCTTCTCACGCACCTCTTGGATGCTCGTCTCCTTGATCCGGCCCGCCACAACGTCTGATCCTACGTGGCAGCGGATCCGGCTGAGATGCTTGACCTGATGTCCGCCACCACACTGACCCGACCGAAGGCCCGATCGCCGGCCCGGCGGGTGATCTTCTGGCTCGGCCTGGTGATGGTTCTGGCCGGTGCGGGCATCCTCGGGTACGTCGCCTGGGAGCTCCACGGCACCACGATCCTGAGCAAGCAGCGCCAGCAGGAAGCGACCTCGAAGATCGAGAGCGCCTGGGACTCGGGGCAGACCGAGGTGACCACCGACTTCGGGTCGGCCGAGGCCCTCATCGAGATCCCGCGCTTCGGCAAGGACTACCGGGTCCCCGTGATGAAAGGGATCTCGGACCGGGCCCTGGGCTCCGGGTTCGGCCACTTCTCCGGCACCGCCAAGCCGGGCGAGGTCGGCAACTTCGCGCTCGCCGGCCACCGGATCACCCACGGCGAGCCGCTCCGCGACCTCCCGAGGCTCCGCGAAGGCGACGAGATCCGAGTCCTGACCATGGCGAAGACCTACGTCTACGAGCTCACCACCGACGGCGACGACCTGGTCGTCCCCTTCACCTCGATCTGGGTCACCGACCCGCTGCCCGACAATCCGGAGAAGGGCGGAGTCGAGCCCGAGCAGGTCGAGGGCCAGCGTCTGATCACCCTGACGACCTGCTCCGAGCTCTTCCACACCGACAACCGGATGATCGCCTTCGGAAAACTGGTCTCCGAGGAGCCGACGCCCTGAGGCTCGGTCAGAGGCGCAACGTACGCCGCGGGCCGAGGTCCGCTCGGTGGTCGGCCCACATCCGCTGCTCGTCGCGGACCCTGGCGACCTCGGCCGGGTCGATGGTGGCGACGACCATGCCCGGGGTGGCGTCGTCGAGCCGCTCCACCGGCCGGCCGAGCGGGTCGTAGACCGCTGAGCCGCCGATCAGGCCGAGCGGTCCGCCGACGAGGCCGGCGAACGCGACGTACATCGAGTTGTCCAGCGCCCGGGCGGCGTAGTGCAGATCCCGGCGGTGGCCACCGCCGGGGAAGTAGGCGCCGCTGTTGACGTAGAGGGTCGCGCCGTCGGCGGCCGCCGCGGCGGCGTGCTCGGGGAAGTTGGCGTCGTAGCAGACCGACAGCGCCACCCGGACGCCGTCGATCTCGATCGTAATGCCGTGGTCACCGGGCTCGAAACGCTCCCGCTCGGGCGGGTAGAGATGCTGTTTGTCGTACGCCGCGACCGGCTCCTCCCCCGGCGCGATGACCAGACTGGTGATCGCACGTCGTCCAGCATCGACGAGGGGCGAGTTGAGCACGAGCACCGCTCCGGTCTCGTCCGCCGCGGCCTGCACCGGGGCGAGCCAGACGGTGTCGGCCAGCGTCGGCAGCGGGCCGTCGAAGGCGTCGAGGTCCCACGAGGTCGTGAACGTCTCCGGCAGCACGACCAGCCGGGCGCCCCTCGCCGCGGCCTCGCGGACGCGACTCGCCGCCGTAGCGACATTGATCCCCACCTCGCCGGGCACCGCAGACTCCTGAACCACCGCTATCCGAAGCACGCACGTGACCGTATCGTCCGTTCACGGATCCGCCACGCACGTTTCCGCTAATTCGCTTCCCGGGATCTCTCAGGGTCGCCACAGTGAGAGCGTGCGCCCCCTCGCCCCCACGCTCGCCCTCAGCCTTGCCCTCCTCATCACCGCCGGTCCGTCGGCCGCCGACGTACCCGCACCGCCACCGACCGCGGTGACGCTCGCCCCTGGCGGGATCCCACCGAGCCAGCAGGAGTCGAACGGCTACGACTTCGCCGCAGGAGGTGAGGCGCTCTCGACCGTCGCGACGCAGAAGGTCGCGCCAGGCCTGAAGCTGACCAACTTCCAACGGCTCGAGGGCACTGGCTGGAACCGCGGCAACGTCCTCACCGCTGATCTGTCCGAGCCGACGCTGTCGATGGACGTACGCAACACCGGCAAGGTCGCCGGGATCGGCACCCTGTCGAGCCAGATGGCCGGGACCGGGGCGGTGGCCGGAGTCAATGCCGGCTTCTACGACATGAACGCCTCCGGCGCGCCGGTCGGTCTGGCCAAGAGCCGCGACGGACTGCAGAACGCACGGTTCGGGTCCGACCCGGCCCTGTCGATGGCCGGCGCGCAGGCGGCGATCGGCGAGCTGACCTCGGGCGGGACCGTCACGGTCGACGGCGCTAAGCACGACCTGGCCGGGTTCAACACCCCGTCGTTGCCCACCGGCGGCATCGGTGTCTACACCCAGGCGTGGGGCGACTACACCCTTGACCGGCCGGTCGGCGGTCCCGGCAGCATCTCCCCCGAGGTCGCCCGCGCGAACCTCGTCGACGGCGTCGTCACCGCGGTCGACGACGCGGCCGGCGCCCCTGCCGTCCCCGACGGCGGGCAGGTCCTGCTGGGCCGGGAGGCAGGAGCCCGGGTCGTACGCGGCCTGGAGGTCGGCGACCGAGTCGATGTCGCCGTCGGGCTGGCCGAGGAGGCCGACTGGGCGGTCAGCGGCAACGTCCAGCTCGTGGTCGACGGCAAGGTCGGCCCCGGCATCGGCGACGACGGCGTCCACTCGCGTACGGCCGTCGGGATCAACCGCGACGGCACGAAGCTGATCGCGCTCGCCCTCGACGGCCAGACCGGCGCGAGCCGCGGGATGACGCGTGCGGAGCTCGCCAGGTTCATGCTCAGCCTCGGTGCCTACCAGGCGCTGAACCTGGACGGCGGCGGCTCGACCACGATGGCCGCACGGGTCGCGGGCGACGTGAGCCCGAGGATCGTCGACACCCCGTCCGACGGCAGCGAGCGCGAGGTGTCCAACTCGCTGCTGTTCTTCTCCTCCGCCGAGCCGACCGGTGTGGCGACCGGGGCGCAGGTCCGCCCGGCCACCAACCGGGCCGGTGCCTACCGGGTGCTTCAGGGGCAGCGGCGTACGGTGTTCGGCTCGGGGCTCGACGCGGCCTACGCGGCCGTCGAGCAGCCCGGCCGGTTCCGCACCCAGGATCCCGACGTACGGATCGTCGACGCCGGAGAGGACAGGGCGTCGGCCCTCGGGCGGCGTACGGGCTCGGCCGATGTCGTCTACACCACCGGCCGCCACCGCGCCACGATGCCGCTGACCGTCCTCGGCCCGCTCGACCGGCTCGCGGTCGACAAGTCACAGCTGGCCATCGAGCAGGCCGGCGAGACCGCGTCGATCCAGATCACCGGCTACGACCCGGACGGCCGTCCCGCTCCGATCGAGCCCACCGAGGTCATCGTGGACGCCGACCCCTGCGTCGAGGTGACCCGCGACGGCGCCAACGGCTTCCTCGTACGACCCACGATGGAGGCCGGCGCGGCGGTGATCGACTTCGCCGTCGGCGGCCACCACGTGACCTCGACGGTGCTGGTCGGCAGCGAGCAGCACACCCTGGCCGACTTCGCCGACGGCGCCACCTGGAAGGTCGAGACCGCGCGGGCGACGGCGACCATCGAGCCCGTCAGCGGTGGCGGACAGGACGGCGGCGACGCGCTGCGGCTGCGCCACGACTTCACCACCAGCACCGGGACCCGTGGCGTCTACGCCGTGCCGCCTGCCGGCCTCGCCGTGCCGGGCCGGCCGTTGAGCCTGTCGCTGTGGGTCGAGGGCGACGCCAGCGGGATCTGGCCACGGATCCAGATCCGCTCGGGCGACGGCACCGTCAGCAACCTCGACGGCGACCTGGTCACCTGGGAGGGATGGCAGCAGGTGACGTATCCGATCCCGCCGGGCACCGCGATGCCGATCCGGGTGGACAAGATCCGGTTCCTGGAGACCCGGCCGGACGTCTCCTACCGCGGCGACCTGACGATCAGCGACCTGGTCGCCAACGTCGCACCGGACGCTCCGCCGACACAGACCGAGCCGGTCCACGACCCGGTGATCCTCACCGAGGGCACCGTCGACGAGCGACCCCAGCGGATCGCGGTGATGTCCGACGGTCAGTTCGTGGCCCGCAACCCCGACAGCGACCTGGTGCGCCACGTCCGCGGGACGCTCCGCGAGATCGTCGCCGCCCGCCCCGACCACCTGATCATCGACGGTGACCTGGTCGACGAGGCCTCCCCGGCCGACATCGCGCTGGCCAAACGGATCCTGGACGAGGAGGTCGGCGACCAGGTCCCCTACACCTACGTCCCCGGCAACCACGAGGTCATGGGTGGTCCGATCTCGAACTTCAAGGACGTCTTCGGTCCCACGCACACCGCGTTCCGGATCGGGGCGACGCAGCTCATCACCCTCAACAGCTCCTCCGGCACACTGCACGGCAACGACGACGGCAAGACCCAGCTGACCGAGCTGGAGGCACAGCTCACCGCGGCGGCCGCCGACCCGGCCGTGACCGGCGTCGTGGTCGCCATGCACCACCCCATCGACGACCCGCTGCCCGACAAGGCCAGCCAGCTGATCGACCGGATCGAGGCCAGGCAGCTCGAGGACCGGCTGGGCAGGTTCCGTACGTCGTCGGGCAAGTCGGTCGCCGTCATCAACGGTCACGTCGGCGTCTTCCACGGCTCCTCGGCGCAGGGCATCTCGATGCTCGTCAACGGCAACTCCGGGAAGAACCCGGCCGGCAACACGGCCGGCGGTGGCTTCCGAGGCTGGACGATGGTCGGCATCGACCCCTCGGCCGGCGTCGTCGGCAGCGACCCGCGCCCCGGGGCGAGGCTGAGCTGGCTGCGCGCCGAGACGCGCCCGGCGGTCGACACCGTCTCGATCGGCGCCCCGGAGACCCTGGCCGCCGGGTCGTCGGTGGCGCTGGAGTCCACCTTCGGCCAGGGTGTCGCGACCGTCCCGGTCGCCTGGCCGGTCACCGCCGACTGGGGTGGGGACGGGGTCGCCATCGGCGAGCAGGGCCGCGGCGTCGTACGCCTCGACCCGGTCACCCGAAGGCTCACCGCGCTCCGGCCGGGGACGGCCACCCTCACGCTCGTCGTCAACGGCGTGAAGGCCGAGTCGACGATCAGCGTCACCCGGTAGCGGTCAGTAGTCACCCGACATCACGTTCGCCAGCGGCTCGCCGGCGGCGAAGCGCTCGAGCTGCTCGCGGACGACCCGGTAGGCGCGCGGCCACATCGCGCTCGACGCGCCGCCGACGTGCGGGGTGATGAGCAGGTTGGGTGAGCTCCACAGCGGGCTCTGCGCCGGGAGCGGCTCGCTCTCGGCGACGTCGATGGCCGCGTGGATCCGCTCGGTGGCCAGCTCGGCGACCAGGTCGGAGGTGACGACCACCCCGCCGCGGGCGACGTTGACCAGCAGTGCGCCGTCCTTCATCCGGCCGAGGAACTCGCGGTCGACCAGACCACGGGTCTCGTCGGTCAGCGGCGTGACCAGCACGATCACGTCGGCCTCGGGCACCAGCGCGGCGAGCTCGTCGAAGCCGTGGACGTCCTCCCGAGCGGTCCGGGCCACCTTGACCACCTCGGTCTCGAACGGAAGCAGCCGAGCCTCGATGGCCTGGCCGATCGCGCCGTAGCCCACGATCAGGACGCGCTTGTCGGCCAGCGACGGAAACCAGCCCGGTCGCCACGCATGCTCGTCCTGATGACGTACGTGGCCAGGGATGCCCCGCAGCGACGACAGGATCAGCGTGAGGGCGAGCTCGGCGGTCGAGGTGTCGTGGATGCCGCGGCCGTTGCACAGCGTCACCCCCTCGGGGATGTGCCCGCGGGCGGCGTCGACGCCCGCGGTGAGCAGCTGCACGACCTGGAGCGAGGTCATCTGGTCGACGACGTCGAAGATGCGCGAGCCGAGCATGTAGGGCGGCAGGTAGAAGGCCACCTCGCCGACCGAGTCCGGCACCTCCACCTCAGCATTCGCGAAGCGGGTGTGGTCGAAGAGCTCGAAGCGGAGGCCCGCGGGCACCTCGCCCAGCTCGGACGGGTCGAAGGGCAGCCAGACGAGGGGATCGCTCACACGCGGAGAACATACCCGCCCAGGGGTGCCATCGGTCACATCCGCCGATTAAGGTATCCGTTATGGAACCGCTGACACCCGCATACCCCACATGGGTGATGCTTCTGATCGCCGCAGCCGCGGTCGCCGTCCTTCTCGTCCTGATCGCCAAGGTCAAGCTGCACGCCTTCATCGCTCTGGTGCTGGTCAGCGCGGTGACCGCGGTCGTGGCCGGCATCCCGGTCGCCGACGTGCCGACCGCGATGCTGACCGGATTCAGCTCGACACTCGGCTCCGTGGCACTCCTGGTGGCGTTCGGCGTGATGCTGGGGCGCCTGCTGGAGGTGACCGGTGGGGCGCAAGTGCTGGCCGACACGCTCATCGGCGCGTTCGGCGAGAAACGTGCACCGCTGGCGCTCGGCGTGGCCGCGCTGATCTTCGGGTTCCCGATCTTCTTCGACGCCGGCCTGGTCGTCTTCCTGCCGATCATCTTCGCTGTCGCGCGCCGCTTCGGCGGCTCGATCCTCATCTACGCTCTGCCCACGGCCGCCAGCTTCGCGGTGATGCACGCAGTTGTCCCGCCTCACCCGGGCCCGGTCGCCGCGGCCACCGAGCTCGGCGGCGACATCGGCCTGACCCTCCTGGTCGGCGTACCCGTCGCCATCCTGGCCTGGATCCCTGGCGGCTACCTCGCCGGCACCCGGCTGGGTGCCCGGTTCAGCCCGTCACCCCTCAACGTCTTCGCGATGAAGGACTCCGAGGAGACCCCGGCAGAGGAGACCACTCCCCCGCCGTTCGCGACCGTCATCCTTCTCCTCGCGCTGCCCATGATCCTGATCGGCCTCAACACGGTCATCACCACGCTGAGGGCAGCCGGGACGGTCAGCGAGGACGCCACCTGGGCCAGCGCGCTGGTGCTCATCGGCCAGACCCCGATCGCGCTGCTGATCACCGTTCTCCTCGCCCTCCTCGTGCTCTCCCCCGGACGGTTCCCCATGGGCCGGGCGACCGAGATCGTCGACCAGGCGCTCGGCCCGATCTGCGCGATCATCCTGATCACCGGCGCCGGCGGGATGTTCGGCGGCGTGCTGCGCACCAGCGGCATCGGCGAGGCGCTGTCCACCTCGCTCTCCGACCTCGGGATGTCGCTCATCGTGCAGGCCTTCCTGATCGCGACCCTGCTGCGGGTCGCCCAGGGCTCCGCGACGGTCGCACTGACCACCACCGCCGGCCTGATCTCCGCCCAGGTCGCAGCGGCCGGCCTGAGCAGCTTCGACATCTCCCTGCTCGTCTTCGCCATCGCGGCGGGCGCGACGGTCCTCTCCCACGTCAACGACTCCGGGTTCTGGCTGGTCAGCCGCTTCTTCGGGATGGACGTGATCACGACCCTCAAGACCTGGACGGTCCTGGAGACCACCCTCGGTCTCTCGGTCTTCGCGATCGCCGGGGCTCTCTGGGTGGTCGTCCCTTAGCTCGTACGCCGCACCCGGCTCTCGAGGGTCACCAGCCCCGGGCCCTCGAGCTCGGGCAGCGCGTCGGCGCGTCCTGAGATCGCCATCAGCAGCGCCTCTCCCGGGCCGGTGACCTCGGCACCGTTCCCGTGGGACCAGCCGACGTCGGCGACCACGTCGCCCGAAGTCTGCGCACCGAGCTGCTCGAGCCGACGAGCGTTCAGCTCACCGAACCGGAACCCGGCTCGCAGGAAGGAGCCGGCGAACTCGCGGAGCCCGACCTCCTCGTAGCTCAGCATGTGCGCGACCACGTCGCGCACCGTCCACCCACGACACAGCGAGGGTCGGTCCCACTGCTCCGGCGTCAGCGTCTCGAGGAAGTCGGCGAGGTCGCGGCGCTCGGCCGTGGCGAGCGCGGTGCGGCTCGCCGCCATCACGCCTCGGCAAGCTCCCGGAAGCGCTCCAGGTAGAGGCCCCAGGCGCGGTCGCCGGCGGCGCTGTCACGCCACCCCTGCCATCCGGCACCGTGCCGGTCGAGGTGGCGGTGCTCCAGGCGTACGCGGGTCTGTTCGTCTCCAACCGCGGTGAAGGTGACCTCGACCTCGCTGCACCGGGCCGGGTCGGGCTCGAGGCGGAAGTCGGGGGTGATGTCCCAGGAGATCACCAGCCGGTAGGGCGGGTCGACGGCTAGGACGCGCGCCCACTGACAGGTGCTGCCGTCGACTCCGCGGTCGTAGACGCGGCCGCCGACCCGAGGCTCCAGGACCGTCTCGGCGACCTTCACGGGAAGCAGGTTGTGCTCACGCGGCTTGATCCGGTCGAAGTCTTCGGTGAACACCTTGAAGGCGTGCTCGACCGGGACCTCGACGATGATCTCGAGGTCTACGGACGTGGGTTCGCGGGTGATGCTCATGGCTGCTCCCTCTCCTCCAGGTAGCTGGCCTCAGCCACCTGCTTGAACGAATGCAACGCCTGGGTCCAGTAGGTGTCCAGCTCGGCGCGCAGCTCAGCCAGGCCCTCGAGCCTGGCCTGATAGATCCGTCGGCGGCCGGCGGGGGTCATCGACACCAGGCCGGCCTCGCGGAGGATCTTGAGGTGCTGGGACACCGCGGCCATGCTCACCGGCAGTGCATCGGCGATCTCGCCCACCGAGCACGCTCCGGCGGCGACCCGGGCCAGGACCTGGCGACGGGTGGAGTCGGAGACGGCATACCAGACATCGGTCACGTCATTTAAGGTAGCACTTAAATGTCGTGCCGCAATGGCCGAGAAGTCAGCTAGGTCGGCCGAAGCGTCAGGTACGTCGGTGGGGGATCAGTCGGCGCAGAGCCGCTCGTGCCAGGCCAGCGCGGTGATGTCGGTGAGCGAGGCGACTTGGTCGATCACGACGCGGAGCCGGGCGGCGTCGTCGGCCGCGGCGTGCCAGTCGTCGGCGAACTGCCGGTCGAGATCGTCCGGCCCGGTGGAGACCAGGTGCTCGAGGAGCTCGCCGAGCACGTTGCGCTGGCGGTCCATCTTCACGGCCCGCTCGTCGGTGCGCATCACATAGTGCGCCGCGATCCCCTTCAGCAGCGCGATCTCCAGGCGGGTCTGCTCCGGCACCACCAGGTCGGCGCCGTAGCGGACGTAGGGACCGCTGCCGGCTGCGTACGTCGCCTCCCGCACCGCCCCACAGAACCGGCCGATGACGTCGGAGGTCAGGTTCTTGAGCATCGCTCGGGACCGGCGAGATGCGTCGTACACGGCACCCTCGGGGATCCAACAGCCGGCGGCATCCAGATCGGCGATGGTCGAGACCGCGACAGCGCGGTCGAAGCCCGGGACGTACCAGTCGGCGACGGTCGCGGCGACGCCGTCGAGGTCAAGGCGGGCGAGGTCGACCTTGCCGGCGACGATGCCGTCCTCGACGTCGTGGACGGAATACGCGACGTCGTCGGAGAGGTCCATGATCTGCGCCTCGACGCACTGCCGCTGTCCGGCATCTGCGGCGCGCAGCCAGGTGAAGACCGGCAGGTCGTCCTCGTAGACCCCGAACTTCGAACCCCTCCGCTCACCGAAGCCCCACGGGTACTTCGTGCAGGCGTCCAGCGTCGCCCGGGTCAGGTTGAGCCCGACCGAGCGGCCGGCGGCGTCGAAGGTCTTCGCCTCCAGCCGGGTCAGGATCCGTAGCGTCTGCGCGTTGCCCTCGAACCCGCCGATCCCCAACGCCTGCTCGGCGAGCACGTTCTCGCCGTTGTGCCCGAACGGCGGGTGTCCCAGATCGTGCGCGAGGGCCGCGGTCTCGGCGATGTCGGGCTGCGGCGAGTCCGGCCCGTTCAGAGCCCGCGACAGGTCCCGGGCGACCTGCGCGACCTCGAGCGAGTGGGTCAGCCGGTTGCGTACGAAGTCGTCGGCCTGCGGCCCCACGACCTGGGTCTTCGCGGCGAGCCGCCGGGTCGACGCGGCGTGCACCAGGCGCGCGCGGTCGCGCTCGAACTGGGTGCGCTCCGGTGCCGCCACCCGCTTGGGCGGCTCGGCGACGATTCGCTCGCGGTCCGCGGCTCCGTATAGCTCCACAGTCCGAGAGGCTATCCCTGACTCAGCAGAGGAACTGCGTGTGGGCGGCAGGATCGAAGCCGGAGTCGTCGAGTACGTCGTTGAGCGTGATGCCCTCGAGCTCGGCCAGGACGGCCTTGGCGACGCGGCGGTCGAGGTCGACCAGTGCCCCTTGGACGCCGGCACCGACCGGACAGGCGGGATTGGGTCCGTGGATGCCGAGGACCGGGTCGTCGCCCTGCAGCACCTGCCACACCTGCGCGAGGTTCACCGTCTTGGGGTCGGCCGCCAGCTCCCATCCCCCGTGGGCACCCGGGCGGGATCGAACCAGACCGGCCGTACGCAGCGGCCCGAGCACCTTGCGCACATGGACGGGGTTCACGGCCGTGCTCCCCGCCAGCTCGTCGGAGCTGACCGGTCTCGTCCGTCCGACGGCCGCGCAGGAGGCGAGGTAGGTCAGGACGTGGACGGCCACCGCGAAACGGGTGTTCGTCGGAGTGGCCATACCCCCCATCTTGCCTTATTGCCATCGCTATGGCTACATTTGAAGAACTGTCATCACTGTGACTACAAAATCCGCTCATCGATAGGAACACCTCCATGACCATCGCCATCACCGGTGCCTCCGGCCAGCTCGGCCGCCTCGTCGCCGACCAGCTCCTCGACACCGTCGACTCCGCCGAGGTCGTGCTCCTCACCCGCGACCCGGCCAAGCTCGCCGACTACGCCGAGCGCGGTGCCGACGTCCGCGCGGCCGACTTCGACAAGTCCAACGAGCTGGTCGACGCCTTCGCCGGCGTCGAGCGCGTGCTGCTGATCTCGACCGACGTCGTCGGCACCCGCGTCGAGGGCCACATCGCCGCGATCGAGGCGGCCGTCAAGGCGGGCGTGCGCCACATGGCCTACACCTCTGTCTCCGAGCCGACCGCGGACAACCCTGCCGGCGTCGTCGCCGACCACGCGGCCACCGAGGAAGCGCTGCGCGAGAGCGGGCTGGCCTGGACCATGCTGCGCAACAACCTCTACGCCGACATGCAGGTCGACTCCGTCGCCCAGGCCGCCTCGAGCGGGCAGCTGGTCACCAATGTCGGCGACGGCGGCGCTGCCTACGTCACCCGCGCCGACTGCGCCGCGGTCGCCGTCGGGGTGCTGACCGGCGAGGGACACGAGGGCAAGTCGTACGACGTGACCGGACCGCGGGCCTACACCGCGGCCGACCTGGCCGAGCTCGCCGGGCAGCAGTCCGGCAAGCCGGTCGAGGTCGTCCAGGTCGACGACGAGGCCTACACCGCCGGCCTGCTCTCCGCCGGGGTCCCGGACTTCCTGGCCCCGCTGCTCACCTCGTTCGGCACCGCGACCCGGCTCGGGAAGCTCGCCACGGTCACCGACGTCGTCGAGCGGGTCGGCGGCCGCACCCCGACGGCTCTGAAGGCGCTGGTCTGACGGCGAGGCTTGCTGTTTCGCAGTAGATTTGGGGTGACTGACCGGAGACGAGGCCTCCAACCGGACGCCGCTCGAGCCGGTCGAGAGCGGACATCATGCCGACGTCACACAGCCCCACTCTCCTGTCCGAGTTCTCGTCACGAGAGGTCGGCCTGTGACCAGGGCCGGCATCGTCCTTCGCGTCCGACTCGTCAGCGGCGACCGCATGGACGTCACCTACGACGACCCAGAGGCCGCGAGCGAGGCCGAGGCGATCGACCGCGCCACCCTCATCCTGGCGAGCGACTCGGGCGTCCTCCGCTGCCAACACGGCGACCGGCTGCTGCTGTTGTACGCACGCGGGGTCGCTGCGGTGGAGGTGGCGCCACGAGGCGCGGTCCTCTGAGCTGCCAATCCTGCCGACTCGGCCCGGGCTCTTTCGAGGCCGGGCCGAACGCTGTCGAGACCGACGAATCAGTTCGTGGAGACGTGGACGTGGTCGTAGTGGTTGGCGGTGGCGGACCCGCGATCCTCCATGTAGCGCCAGCCCTCCGAGGCACGCACCGGTGTCCAGATCCGCTGATACCAGATGATGTCGTAGAGGTTGAGCGCCGCGGCGTGCTTCTGCAGATAGGCGGCGATCGCGTCGCCGAGCGCCTTGTCACCGGTCATGAAGTCGAGCGCCCTGCCCGAGGTGTGCTCACCGTGGGCGTCCCAGCCGCCTACGGTCATCGAGGCGACCTCCGGGAAGGCGTTGCAGACCGCGCGGTAGACCGTGACGGCGTCGGAGACCAGGCCGCTCTCGACCGAGGAGTCGCCGCACGCAGCGGCACTGACGCCAGCGGCAACGCCGGTGGTCTCGGGCTTCTCGTCGCTGAGGTTGCCGGTGGTCACCCAGGCGACCTCACCGTCGTAGATGATCTCGTCGCGGCCGGACTCGGTGCGGCCGGTGGCGTAGACCACCTCACCGGCCTCGATCTCGCCCTTCTGGGCGGCGTGCTTGCCGTAGGCCGACCAGAGGTTGAGCGTCTCCTCGGTCCAGCGCTTGAGCGCCTTGACCGTGCCGGTCTCGACCTGCTCGGGACCCTTGGTCAGCGCCTCGACTGAGGAGACGGACTCGCGGTTGCCTCCGTCACGGCTGACGACGGTCTCCCGCCGGTCCCCGGCGACGCGCGCGTCGTCACGGGTGCTCGGGACGTTGGCCTTGGGCGAGGCCAAGGATGCGCCTGCGCTCTTGGCGACCAAGGACGAGGTCGGCTCCGCGAACGCGGCTCCGGCACCGACTGCGGCGCCGGTCGCGAGAACTGCGACCCCTGCGCTGACAACTATCGACTTGGTCTTACGGACGGCCCGAGTGTCGCCTCTATGGCTGCCGGCCACACGTAGATCCTTTGCTCGACTACAGGGTCTGCGTCCGAGCACCTCCCACGGTTTCAGCGGGTGAAACTCGTCGGACTGTGCTGCCTTCGGGCCCGGGCGCGGCAATGAGTACAGCACACACGTCGAGGGGTATTCCAATTCCCTTACCGAGTTTTTGCGTTGTTTTGTATCTGTCGATCGACTGACTCCAACGCCGCCGGACGACCTTTCCGGCCGCCCCGAACGGGCCTGCGCCTCAGCCGCCGGAGGTCTCCGAGACGTTCTCCGCGAACCCACAACCACGGCCGTCGGCGTCGTCCAGCCACCCCTCCGGAAGGACGACCTTGTCGCGCGGCGCACCCTGGCGCCCGCGGGGCGCACCCAGCTGCGACGAGGGGAAAGGCTCGCTGCGGTCGAGCCTGGCGAGCATCTCGTCGAGGTCGGCGAGGCTGTTCACCAGACCGAGGGTGCGGCGCAGCTCGCCACCGGCACCGAAGCCCTTGAGATACCACGCGATGTGCTTGCGGATCTCCTTGCAGCCGCGCTCCTCGCCCATGTGCTCGCAGAGCAGCTCGGCATGGCGCCGCATGATGTCGCTCACCTCGCCCAGATTCGGCAGCACGTTGACCTTCTCACCGGCGAATGCGGCCACCAGGTCGCGGAAGAGCCAGGGGCGTCCGAGGCAGCCGCGGCCGATGACGACGCCGTCCACGCCGGTCTCCTCGACCATCCGGATCGCGTCGGCAGCCTCCCAGATGTCCCCGTTGCCGAGCACCGGGATGTCGACCGAGGCGGCGAGCTCGGCGATGGCGTCCCAGTCGGCGGTGCCGGAGTAGGCCTGGGCCACCGTGCGTCCGTGCAGCGCGATCGCGGCCGCACCGCTCTCCTGGGCGATCCGGCCGGCGTCCATGTAAGTCAGGTGAGCGTCGTCGATGCCCTTGCGGGTCTTCATCGTCACCGGTACGTCGTAGGGCGCTGCCGCGCGTACGGCGTGCTCCAGGATCTCACCGAGCAGACCGCGCTTGTAGGGCAGCGCTCCCCCGCCGCCCTTGCGCGTCACCTTCGGCACCGGGCAACCGAAGTTGAGGTCGACGTGCGCCACCCCGTAGTCGCCGCAGAGGATCTCGGTCGCCTTGCCGACGTAGACCGGGTCGGTGCCGTAGAGCTGCACGCTGCGTACGGTCTCGGCCTCGTCGAAGACGAGCATGTCCTTGGTGTGCTGGTCGCCCTCCACCAGGCCGCGGGAGGTGATCATCTCGCAGACGTAGAGACCCGCGCCCTGCTCGGCGCACAGGCGCCGGAAGGCGGCGTTGGTGACGCCGGCCATCGGCGCGAGCACCACAGGGGTGTCGACGGTCAGGCTGCCGAGCTTCAGGGGGCCGGGGAGGGACATGCCTTCCATTGTCCGGTTCGCGGCATGTCGTACGAAATCTCAAGCGACCTCGTCACCGTGAGGAACGAGCGGGGGCGAGACGGAGACGAGATCGAGCGAGCGCACGGGCGAGCTTGCGAGGCCGTGACCGTGTGTCGAGATCAGGGAGTCGCGGAACGGGATGGCGAGCCAGAGGGCTTGGGCGCCGCGTACGGCGTCAGGTCGCCCTGCCAGGTGATCGGGTCGAACTCCTCGTAGGGCCGGAAGCTCACGCCGATGAGTTTGCCCTGGTCTGGGACGAGCATGACCAGACAGGCGTCGACGCTGGCGCCGGGCGCGAACGGCTTGGGGAGCGTCTTGACGGCGCAGGGCTTGAACGGCTCCTTGAACGCGGCGGCCTCGACCAGGTTGCCCTCGTCGTCGAGACCCCACAGTGGAGCGTCGTAGCCACCGAGGTCGGTGTCGCCGTCGTTCTCGATGGTCGCGCGTACGAAGTAGGGGGCACGCGCGAGCGTCGCCTCATCGAGCTTCCAGCCCGAGAAGGTCTGCTTGTAGGAGGTCGACTCGAGCTTGTCGACGGTGATCGAGATCTTGCCGTCGACGCCCTCCTTGGGCGTCCACTCCACCGTCGCGGTCTCGCCGAGCCTGCGGTCGGCGCCGGGCTCGGTGAGCGCGCCGGCGGTGGGCTCGGCCGAGGCCGACGGCGAGGCAGAATCCGACGCCGAGGCGCTCTCGGACGCCTTGGGCGCGTTCGTCCTCGGCGCGGTGCCGCTGCACCCCATCAGTGACATGGCCATGACCACACCCGCGACGGATGCGACACGTAGAGACCCCGCTCGTTGCATGGGGACATCCTGCCGTACATCTGTTTCAGATCGTGCGACAGGATGTCCCATGGGAGCCTACGACGCGGTAACGGTGGCTGGCCCGCGCTGGCCCTCGGGGTGGGTCAGGCCGCGATCAGGCCCCGATCAGGCGCTCGGCGAAGTAGCGGCTGACGCCCTCGAGCGGGATGCGCTCCTGCTTCATGGTGTCGCGCTCGCGGATGGTGACCGCGTTGTCCTCGAGAGTGTCGAAGTCGACGGTGACGCAGTACGGCGTACCGATCTCGTCCTGGCGGCGGTAGCGCTTGCCGATCGACTGGGAGTCGTCGAAGTCGACGGCCCAGTTGGCGCGCAGCTCGGCGGAGAGGGCCTTCGCCTTCGGCGAGAGCGCCTCGTTGCGGCTGAGCGGGAGCACGGCGATCTTGACCGGCGCGATCCGGTGGTCGAGACGGAGCACGACCCGCTTGTCGACACCGCCCTTGGCGTTGGGGGCCTCCTCCTCGGCGTACGCATCGACGAGGAAGGTCATCAGCGCACGGGTCAGACCGGCCGCGGGCTCGATGACGTACGGCAGGTAGCGCTCGTTGTTGGCCTGGTCGAAGTACTGCAGGTCCTGGCCGGAGTGCTTCATGTGGGTGCCGAGGTCGAAGTCGGTGCGGTTGGCGACACCCTCGAGCTCGCCCCACTCGCTACCGGTGAAGCCGAAGCGGTACTCGATGTCGACGGTGCGCTTGGAGTAGTGGCTCAGCTTCTCCTGGGCGTGCTCGTAGAGGCGCAGGTTGTCGGGGTTGATGCCGAGGTCGGTGTACCACCGCATGCGCTCGTCGATCCAGTACTGGTGCCACTCCTCGTCCTCGCCCGGCTTGACGAAGAACTCCATCTCCATCTGCTCGAACTCACGGGTGCGGAAGATGAAGTTGCCCGGCGTGATCTCGTTGCGGAAGCTCTTGCCGGTCTGGGCGATGCCGAAGGGAGGCTTCTGGCGGGTGCTGGTGACCACGTTGGCGAAGTTGACGAAGATGCCCTGCGCGGTCTCCGGACGCAGGTAGTGGAGGCCGCTCTCGTCCTCGAGGACGCCGAGGTGGGTCTTCAGCATGCCGGAGAACTCGCGCGGCTCGGTCCAGGCGCCGCGGGTGCCACAGTTGGGGCAGGCGACGACCTCGTTGATGTCGACGGAGTCAGGGTCGTCGATGCCCTTCTTCTCCGCGTACTCCTCCTGGAGGTGGTCGAAGCGGTAGCGCTTGTGGCAGGACTGGCACTCGACCAGCGGGTCGTTGAAGGTCTCGACGTGGCCGGAGGCGACCCAGGTCTGGCGCGGCAGGATGATGCTCGAGTCGAGGCCGACGACGTCGTCGCGCTGCTGGACCATCGCCTTCCACCACTGACGCTTGATGTTCTCCTTGAGCTCGACACCGAGGGGGCCGTAGTCCCAGGCACTCCGGGTGCCGCCGTAGATCTCGCCGCTGGGGAAGACGAATCCGCGCCGCTTGGCGAGGGAGACGACGAGGTCAAGGGTCGATGCTGGCGGCTTTGCCACGATGAATGCTCTCTGCTCGTTGCGAGCCCCGGCCGGCTGCCGGGCCTCGGTGCTAGGGGATCTGCGGAAATCCTATCCGCGGTGTCATCTTGATATGTACGCCGCCCGCTGGGCCAATTCGCCGGGCCGAAATCGCTCCGCGGATCGGGCGAGTGCCGATAGCGTCACTCGGCATGGAGCCGAACGCGCGTCGTCTGTGGAAACTGCTCGAGCCGATCCATGCGGTGGGGTACTTCTCGCCCGAACCGGTCACGCTGCTCAAGGAGGCCGGCTACCGCGGCTACTGGATGGGCTACTTCGCTGCTCGCTCCGCGCCGCTGGGGGCCGTTCCGGCCGAGGTCGTGCACGCCGTGTTCTACAACTTCGCGTTCTCCCACGTCTCTCGGGCGCTGCCCGACGCGTGGGGCTTCGCGCCGCCCGAGGTCGCGCATGCCGCCCGGCAGACCGGAGCCGTCGCGGCCCTGCGCCGTCAGCTCGGCCCGCTCGCCGACTCCGACGAGGTCGCCCGGGCTGCCGGCCTCGCCTCCCGGGCGGCTCTCGCCGCTCCGCTGGAGGGACGCGCCCTCTACGCCGCGCTCCGCTCGCTGCCGGTCGCCGAGGACCCGCTGACCGCTCTCTGGGACGCGGCCACCCTGCTTCGCGAGCACCGCGGCGACGGCCACGTGGCCGCGCTGCTCACCGCCGGCATCGGTGGCCGTGAGTCGCACGTGTTCCATGCGCTCGCCATCGGCGCCTCCCCGTCGGTCTACGCCACCTCCCGCAACATCCACGAGAGCGAATGGACCTCCCTCGTGGACTCGTTGCGCTCCCGCGGGCTCGTCACCGGCGACGGCCGCTCGCTCACCGATGCCGGGCTGGAGACCAAGTCACAGATCGAGTCGAGGACTGACGCGCTTGCTGCGTCCGCGTACGCGACCCTGGCGCCGGCCGAGGTCGATGAGCTCATCTCCCTGCTACTGCCGCTGGCCAAGGCCGTCGTCGCCTCCGAGGAGATCCCTCAGCAGTCACCGATGGGCTTGAAGCTCGATGATCTCGACGGGTGACCGTCGACGGGCCGAAACGGGGTTGCGGGCGCGATCTCCGCCGATCAGTCTCGACCTCTGAGCGCGTCCGACCTCGACCCTCGTCTCCGTCCCGTCCTCGGGCCTGGCCAAGGATGGCTGCGCACGCGCTGAGGCCGTGACCTCTGCATCCGTCGCTACCAGTGCAGGTCGTGGAGCGTGCTGATGCGGCGTACGGCTGCTCCGGGGTGGGCACCATGCCGATCGAGAAGGACGGCGGCGAGGCCGGCCTCGAGCGGACCGAGTACGTCGTGGGCGAGGCTGTTGCCGACCATCAGCGCCTCGCCTGGCGCGATGCCGACACGCTCGCAGGTGAGCCGGTAGACCCGCGGGTCGGGTTTGCTCGCGGGGAGTGTCGATGTGGAGACCAGCAGATCGACTTCGGCAGCGAGGCCGGTCAGGTCGATCTTCAGGCGCTGGTGGTCATCGTCTCCGTTGGTGAGAACGATCGTTCGAAGACCAGCGGCGCGCACCCTGCGCAGCGTCGGGACGGCGTCATCGAAGGCGGCCCACTGTGTCTCGTACCTCGTCAGATATCCGGCGAACAACGCATCCGCCTCCGCATCGGTCGCGTCGACCCCGAGGAACTCCGTCGCCCGTGCCCGCCGTTGCTCCTGGAAGCCGATCGCCCGGCTCTGGTAGCGGCGGTAGTGCCTGTCCGAGACCGCATCCCACCGGTCCGCGACATCAGCCCCGGTGATCCCGTGCTCCGCCGCCCACCCGACCACCGCTCTCCGTGCTGCTCCTGCCTGGTCCACCAAGGTGTCATCGAGGTCGAAGACGATCGCGCGCAGCACGACCGACAACCTATTGCTGCGCGGCGGTCACAACGCCACCGGGCCAAGTCCCTTGGCTGCACGGGCCTGCTTGACGATCCCAGCGAACCGATCGGGCCAGCGCGGGTCACGTCGCCACATGCCCGGTGAGTACCTGCCCTACGCCCGACGCCTCGGGCGGGCGTTCTGCCAGATGCTCGAGGCCCTCGACCCTGCCCGGCTGCCGATCCACGGCGGGGATGCGACCACGGTGATCGTGACCATCGACCTCGACCAGCTCGACCGACCCAGAGACGCGCACATGTGGAGTTCTGACGTCCCGGCAGCGGATCCAGCGCACCACTTTCGTGGATCTGCACGGTTGTGCCCAGAAGGCCCGCGGGACGGAAGGAGCACGGCGCCGGGGACCCACCTCCGCGAGTCCACCAGCGCCGTGCATCTTGTTCTGAGACGCCTCGGCCGATCAGGGCTGGGGCCGTCAGGACTCGATGTTCAGCGGTTCCCGTTGTCCATGCCTGCGCTTGGTTGGTCTCACAGCAGTGGACGGAGAAGTCGATCTCGGGGGCGGCTGATGTCCTCCATGCCTTTGGCAGCGGTCGTCAGTAGTCGCAGGACTTCATCTCGACACCGAGATCACCGCCGTCATCGAACTCGCCGACAAAGGTGACGTCTTGGCCGGGCTCCAGGGTCTCGAGGTACTTGTTCGCGACACCTCGGCAGTGGATGCCCAGGATCTCGAAGTCCCCGCCGCCGTCCATGGAGACGTCGTACTTCTTGTCGTTGAAGATCTGCGCGTCGATCGAGCGGACCACGGCGCCGGTGATCTTGATGGTCTTGCCCTTGTACTTCTTGTCGGCGGTGAACTCGCTGGCCTCGAACTCCTTGATCAGATCGGAGGCGCTGACCACCAGCGGCTTCGGCTTCGCCTTCGGCTCGGTCTTCTTCTCGTCCTTGGCGGGCGCTGCGGCTTTCTCGCTCGGGGCTGCGGCCGAGTCACCGCTGTCAGTGGCAGTGGTGTCGTCACCGCCAGGCAGCGTGGCACCAAGGATGGCGAGAACGACGAAGAGTCCGGCCACCCCGGCGAGGTAGGGCGTACGGGACTTCGGGCCCTGCTGGGTGACATGGCCGTTCGCGTCCATCGACAGCGTCATCATCTGCTTGGCGCCGAGGATGGCGACGATGGCCCAGCCCCATAGCCATCCGCCACAGGTGAGGAGGGAGATGATGCCGTGCATCACGTGGCGGACCTTGCCGCCCTTGTTGAGGACGGCGTTGTGGGAGTCGCGGTTGACCACCGTCCAACCATCGGTGGCGGCCTTGTGGACCGCCTCATCGAGGGGCGTGACGCCCGGAGCGGCCGGAGGAGGCGGGTAGGAGTTACTCATGGGTTGGTACTACTTTCAATGCGTCGTGGTCCGTGCCTGTGATGGCAAACAGAGCTGAGGTGACCCGAGACCGGGCGGGCAAACAGGGACGGCCGTCGCGGTTGGACTGAGCCGGTCTCGGGTGGATCGTGGGGATCTCTGGAAGGCCGAGGATCAGTGCGGCGGATTGAGCCGCCTCGACGAGGTCCATGTGGAGGATCTCCCGACGCCCTCGTGGCGGGCTACGGAACCGCTGGTGGCGTCCCCGATATTGGGGTCGACTCGAGCGCCTTCCTGGTCGTTACCCCTGGCCGGGGCTGCAACCACTCCTCGATGGCCTACACGACCAAGTCAGGGCGACGGCCTTGGCGGACCCGCGGGCAGACTTGGCTGTTTCGCGCTCGGCGCGCTCGTGGTCGCGGCGCTGCTCACCCTCGGAGAAGGTCTTGGTCTCCTGCCCGGAACGGGCCGTGGTCGACCAACTTCTGTGTCGGATGCCGATCGCCCCATGTCATCAGATAGCGACCGTGCCAGAACCAGGCATATGCGGAGTTCTGACGTCCCGGAAACGGATCTGGCGCGCCACTTCGATGCACATGCACAGTTGTTGCACCGGACTCGCGCACGCGGATCAGGCGTTGAGATTGCTCGTTCGTTGCCTCGCGTAGAACCTGAGCGCTTCGGCGAAGTCGGCCTCGGTGAAGTCGGGCCAGAGCTTCTCGCTGACGACGATCTCGGCCTTTGCGGTCTGCCAGGGGAAGAAGCCGGAGAGGCGCTGCTCGCCGCTGGTGCGGATGACGAGGTCGATCTCCTTGATCGGCCCGCCGGGCAGCGCCGCGGTGATGGCCTCCTCGTCGAGCTCGATGACACCTGCGGCGATGGCGCGGCGGATGCCTTCGACGATGTCGCCGTGCGGGTCGTAGCCGATCGCCATCGTGAGGTGCGCCGGGCGGTCGGCGGTCTCCCGCTCGGCCTCGCGCAACGCCTCGGCGGCGTCATCGGGCAGCAGCGAGAGATCGCCGGAGACGTGGAGCGCCCAGCGATTGCTGCGTACGACTGTCTGCGGGAGCTTCTCGGCCAGGATGCCGAAGAGGTGGTCGACCTGCGACTTCGGTCGTTTCCGGATGTTGTCGGCGGAGAGAACGTAGGAGGTGAGGTGGTCAATCCCCCAGTGCGTGCACCATCCCAGGAGATCCGCGACGTGGTCGGCGCCGACGTCGTGACCGAGGCCCGGGTTCGAGAAGCCTGCCTTCTTAGCCCAGCGGCGGTTGCCGTCCATCACCATGCCGACATGCTTGGGCAGCAGGTGGGACTCGATCGTCTCTGCGGTCACGGGCCCGAGCCTAGGGCGCCACGCCGCTCAGCGGGTGGGGTCGTTGAGGGAGAGGATCTGGCGGCGCTCGTCGGCAGTCAGGTCAGAGGCGGCGAGGACCTTCTGGAGGACGTCGGACTTGCGGGCGATGTAGGTGTCCATGTCCATGCCGGGGTCGGCCGCCAGCTCCAGCTTCACCGCGGCGTACTCGTCTCTGAGGTCGTGGCGCTCGCGCAGGACGTCGCGGACGGCGAGGTGGTTGCGTACGTTGATCGTGTCCGCGGCGCAGACGTAGACGTGACGTCTCGGATCGTCATCGGGCGCGTGGAAGGCCTCGCGGCCGGCCACACCAAGGTCACCGCGGTGGCGGTAGCCGATGCGCTCGAGTGCCGCGACCGCGGCCGGCACGTCCTGCGGCGCGACGATCACATCGATATCGAGGATGGGCTTCGCGGCCAGCCCAGGGACCGAGGTCGAGCCGACATGCTCGACGCTCGCAGCCGGGCCATCAGCCAGCGCGCCGCTCAGCACCGCGGCAACCTTGTTGAACAAGACTTGCCACGACGGGTCGTACGCCACTACCTCGATGCTCACAGTAACCAGACTCTCGCAGGTCGACTCAGGGTTCGACAGCAACCGGCCGTGGCCGACGGCGCAGACGGGCCACCGACCCGGCGACGGCGTCGGAGAGCGCAAGGAGGAGCGGCGCCGGGGTAGCGGCGGCCACCAGGACCGCCGCGGCGATCGCAGGGTTCCCGGACAGGTCGAAGAGGAGCCATGCCAGCCAGGTGGCTCCTGCAGTGAGGAACACCAGCACCGCTGCGCCGGCCAGGACTCCCTTGCGTCCACCGATGGCCCGCGCTGCGAGCGCGGCGGGCGCGGCGATGGCCACGCAGAGTGCCCCGGCGACGGCGCCGAGCAGGACGAGGAACGGGCCCGCGAACGGCCCGCCCATTCGCTGGCCGCTGGCCGCGGAGGCGATCAGGAGGCCGACGTAGACGAGAGCGGCGAGCACCGGGTAGGCGAGCCAGACGAGCACCGCGGTGAGGACGAAGGAAGCTGCACGGACGGCGATCGCGGGAAGAGCCACGCGCCTATCATGCCCGGGCTGCAGCAAGCGGGGACCGGGACCGTTCCAGTCCGACCAGCACCCGGAACGGTTCGAGGCCTTCGACCTCGAGCGGATGGGCAAAGCGGACCAAGTCCTCCGGCGCGAGCTGGAGACCCTGGACGACGGCGAGCTCGCCGGGTCGGCGCTCGACACGACGGAGGCCATTCTCCCGGTAGCCCACCTTCCGGCTCACGCCGAGCGAGGCGGGGTTGTCGGTGAAGGCGCCGGAGGTGATCTGGGTGGCGTCGAGGTGGTCGAACGCAAAGGCGCAGAAGACCTGCCGCATGGCGGTGCCGATGCCCTTGCCCTGATGGCTGCGCCCGAGCCAGGAACCGGTCTCGCCGGTGCGGGTCACCAGGTAGTCCTTGGTCGACATCCCCTGCACGCCGACGAGCTCGCCTTCCCAGAAGACCGCGAGGTCGAGCGACCAGCCAGCAGGGCTGAAGGCGGCGCGCTGGCTCCAGTGATACTGGGCGAACTGCCGCGGCAGCACCTCTGCCGGGGCGATCGACCACGGGACGAAGAACGGCATCGAGCCGCTGTCATGGATGCCGGCCACGGCGATGTCGGCCAGCGGCCCCAACAGCTCGTCGGTGATCCCGCGCAGCTCGAGCGGACCGGCGTTGACCCGTAGACCGAGCAGAGGCAGAGCGCTGGCGATGGTCGTCATGGGCCCACCATCGCGCGCCGGCACCGTCGATCGCCAACGGTTATCGGCCGTCTAGAGACGCCCTCGGACCATGCCGATGAGCCGGTCCAGGACCTCCTCGGGTGCCACCTGGACGCCGTTGTGGAGGTGAGCGTTGGTGATCCACGGGCGCAGCGTGGGGACCAGCTCGGCCGTGGCGAGGGAGTGCTCGCGGAGCACATAGGGGTCGTCGTAGTAGACGGCGGCGGCGCACGGGACATCGACCGAGGCCAGCGCCGACGGGTCGTAGAGGCTCGGCCACTCGCGCTCCGCGAGCAGGTCCGCCGCCTCGGCGAAGGGCGCGAGGAGCGGGTCCTCGCTCACATGCCACGGGAAGAGGTGCTCGGCGGTGAAGAGGGTCGGGTCCGTTTCGTACGCCGCGGGCTGGACGCGCGCGGAGGCCCAGCGGGTGGCCTGGGCATCGGCGTAGCAGGCCTCGTGGACGAGTACGTAGAGGGGCGAGTGGCCGCTGAAGGGCAGCAGCGACGCGACCTCGTGACCGAAGCCGAGGCCCGCCGGGTCGCGCTCGAGGAGGTAGTGGATCTGCTCGGAGCCGCCCGTCATCCCGAGGCGGCTGCCGATGGACCGCAGCTGGCGCGAAGAGAGCAGGCCGCCGTGCGGAAGCCGGATCTCGCCGGCGTCACAGCGCTCGACCAAGGCCCGCATCCGGTCGCGGTCGCCGGGGAAGCGGGCGTAGTGGCGCTCGGTGAGCTCGATCGTGCGGGCGAAGGTCGCGGCGTAGACCTCGTCGACGGGCAGGCCGACCGGCGGCACTCCCCCGGTGAACATCACCTCACGCAACGACTCGGGATGAGTCGAGAGGTAGCGCAGCGAGCAGAAGCCGCCGAACGACTGGCCCAGGAGCGACCACCGCTCGATTCCCAGGGACACGCGGAGGAGCTCGGCGTCCTCGACGATCGAGTCGGCACGGAAGTGGGCCAGGTGGTCGGCCTGCTCCTGCGGACTCATCCCGGCCATCGCGGTGAGCGGCGTCGACCGGCCGGTCCCGCGCTGGTCGAGGAGGATCACCCGATAGTCCTGGAGGGCTCGGTCCAGCCAGCCCGGCACCGTCGGCAGGTCGATCGGGCGCGGGCTCTCCCCACCCGGGCCGCCCTGCAGGAAGAGCAGCGCGTCGCGGTCGTCGCCATCACCCGGCCGGCGCACCTCGCGGGCGAAGACGGTCAGCGTCTCGGACCCATCCCCGAGATGGTCCAGCGGCACCTCGAGCTCGTGCTCGATCAGGACCAGTCCGGGGATCGTCTCGATGCGCACGGAGTCGATCCTAGGTGACCGTCGTCCGGCAGGGGTCTCGACAAGCACGGCCGACGAGGTAACCTGAACACCGTTCACCTGAACGTCGTTCAGTTCTGTTATCCCCGAGGAGACGCCCCGCATGACGACATCCTTCGACCAGCTAGCCGACCGGATCCTCTCCGGCGGGGCCGCCACCGTGGACGACGCACTGGCGGCGCTGCGTACGCCTGACGAGCAGCTGATGAGCGTGGTCGCCGCGGCGGGACGGCTCCGGCGTGAGCACTTCGGCAACACCGTGAAGGTGAACTACCTGGTCAACCTCAAGTCGGGGCTGTGTCCGGAGAACTGCAACTACTGCAGCCAGGCGCTCGGGTCGCAGGCCCCAGTCCTGAAGTACTCCTGGCTGACCAAGGACGAGACCCTCGAGCAGGCCGGCGCCGGGCTGCGCGGCGGCGCCACCCGGGTCTGCATGGTCTCCTCCGGCCGCGGGCCCTCCGAGCGCGACATCGACAAGGTCGTCGAGATGACCTCCGCACTGAAGGAAGAGCACGAGGGTGTCGAGGTCTGCGCCTGTCTCGGCCTGCTCAAGGACGGCCAGGCCGACCGGCTCAAGGCGGCCGGGGTGGATGCGTACAACCACAACATCAACACCGCCGAGTCCAACCACGACAACATCGTCCAGACCCACACCTACGACGACCGCATCGACACGATCGGCAAGGCCAAGGAGGCCGGTCTCTCGCCGTGCTCGGGCCTGATCGCGGGGCTGGGCGAGAGCGACGAGCAGCTCGTCGAGGCGCTCTTCGCGCTCAAGGAGCTCGACGCCGACTCGATCCCGGTGAACTTCCTGATGCCGTTCGACGGCACTCCGTACGAGAACACCTGGGAGCTCTCCCCCACCCGGTGCGTGAAGATCCTGACGATGGCGCGGTTCGTCTGCCCCGACAAGGAGATCCGGATCGCGGCCGGGCGCGAGATGCACCTGCGCTCGCTGCAGGCCACCGCCCTCCAGGTCGCCAACTCGATCTTCCTCGGCGACTACCTGACCTCCGAGGGGCAGGACGCACTGGCCGATCTGGAGATGCTGCGCGACAACGGCTTCATCATCCTCGGGATGGACGCGAGCGCGTTCGACGAGCTGATCGAGGAGCATCGCGCCAGGGCCGCCGGCCGCGTGGCGAGCGGCTGCGGCAGCAGCTGTGGCGACGGCTGCGGCGACGCCTGTGGCGACCACCGCGACCAGGACGAGCAGGACGGTCCGGTGATCCGGCGCCGTGGAGCGGGGACCGATGTCGCTGCCAACGCCTGATCCGGATCCAGCCCGGGACGCGGCTCTCCTCGCCTTCGACCGCGAGCACCTCTGGCACCCCTACACCTCGATGACCGACCCGGCGCCGGTGCGTCTCGTCACCGGCGCCGAGGGCGTACGCCTCCACCTCGACGATCGGGTCTCGACAGGCTCGACCACCGGGACGTCGGTCGTCGACGCGATGTCTTCGTGGTGGTCGGCGATCCACGGCTACCGGGTGCCCGAGCTGGACGCGGCCCTCGCCGACCAGGCCGGACGGATGGCGCACGTGATGTTCGGCGGACTGACCCACGCCCCCGCGGTCGACCTGGCCGAGCGGCTCGTCTCGATCACTCCCGACCCCCTGCAGCATGTCTTCCTGGCCGACTCGGGGTCGGTGAGCGTCGAGGTCGCGATCAAGATGGCGCTGCAGACCCAGCGGGGCCGGGGCAGGCCGGAGCGTACGCGGCTGCTGACCCTGCGTGGCGGCTACCACGGCGACACGTTCGGGTGCATGAGCGTGTGCGACCCGGTCGGCGGGATGCACTCGATGTTCGCCGAGGTCCTCGCCCCGCAGGTCTTCGCCGAGCGCCCGCCGGCGCCGGGTGGCGACGTGGAGGGCTGGGCCGAAGGTGTACGCCGCCTGGCGGCCGAGCGCACCGACGAGCTGGCCGGGATCATCGTCGAGCCGCGGCTCCAGGGCGCGGGCGGGATGTGGGTCTACGACGACCGCTGCCTGGTCGTGCTGCGCGAGATCGCCGACGAGCACGGGCTGGTGCTGATCTTCGACGAGATCGCCACGGGACTCGGCCGCACCGGCGACCTCTTCGTGTCCTCGGTGGTCACCCCCGACATCCTCTGCCTCGGCAAGGCGCTCACCGGCGGCTACCTGACCCTGGCCGCCGTGCTGACCACCACCGAGGTGGCGCACGCGATCTCCCGGAGCGAGTCGGGCGTACTCATGCACGGGCCGACCTTCATGGGCAACCCGCTGGCCTGCGCGGTGGCACTGGCCTCGCTCGACCTGCTGGCCGCACGCGGCTGGGAGCAGGACGTACGCCGGGTCTCCTCCGCCCTGACCGCCGGCCTCTCCCCTCTCGCCGGCGCGCCCGGTGTCGCCGCCGTCCGTGTCCTCGGCGCCGTCGGCGTCGTCCAGCTCGACCATCCGGTCGACGGCGCGAAGGCCACCGACGCCGCGCTGCGCGAAGGCGTCTGGATCCGGCCGTTCCGCGACCTGATCTACACGATGCCGCCCTACGTCACCGGCGAGGAAGACCTCGCCCGCATCTGCCGCGCCGTCGGCGCAGCCACGGAGGTGGCCTGATGACCCCGACCCACCCGCCGGTCGAGCCGCCGGAGCCGCTGGGCGGAGGCCTGTCGAGACCAACAGGGTTCGTGTCGCTCGAGGGGACTGTGTTGGTCTCGACACGGATTCGCTCGTTCCTCACGAATCCGGCTCGACCAGCGCACGGGCAAGGTGAACTCTGATGTGGGATGACTGGATCGCCGAGGCGGCTACGGCACGGGAAGAAGCCGGGCTGACCCGGCGGTTGCGGCCGCGCGGACCCGACGACCGTGTCATCGACCTGGCCGGGAACGACTACCTCGGCCTGTCAGGACACCCGGACGTACGCCGCGCCGCGGCGGAGGCGGCAATGCTCTGGGGCGGCGGTGCTGGTGCGTCCCGGCTGGTCACGGGCACTCTGACGCTCCACGGCGACCTGGAGGACGAGCTCGCCGACTGGCTCGGCCAGCCGGGGGCGCTGACGTTCTCGACCGGCTACCACGCCAACCTCTCGATCGTCGGCGCGCTGGCGGACCGGACCGCCCACGTCGTCTCCGACGCACACATCCACGCCTCGCTGATCGACGCTGTGCGGCTCTCCCGGGCCCAGCTGACGGTCGTGCCTCACAACGACGTGGACGCGGTCCGGGCCGCGCTCGTGGCACGGCCCGGCGTACGCACGCTCGTGCTGGCCGAGTCGGTCTACTCCGTCCTGGGCGACGAGGCGCCGCTGACGGAGCTGGCCGAGGTGTGTGCGGAGCACGGCGCGCTGCTCGTCGTCGACGAGGCCCACGGTGTCGGCGTGCACGGGCCGGGGCTCGTGCACCGACGCGGCCTCGCCGGGCGGCCCGACGTGCTGGTCACCGCCACCCTCTCCAAGAGCCTGGGCAGCCAGGGCGGGGCGGTGCTCGGACCGCGGGCCGTCCTCGACCATCTGGTCAACACCGCTCGCCCGTTCATCTTCGACACCGGGCTGGCACCGGCCGCCGCCGCCGCCGCGCTGGCAGCGGCGCGGATCGCGCGATCGCGCCTGGACCTCTCCGCCACCATCCGCGCTCGCGTCACCGGGCTGGCCCAGACCCTGGGCGTCCCGGCCCCCGCCGGCGCGGTGCTGTCGGTGCCGATGCCGTCCCCCGAGGCGGCGGTCGCGGCCCAGGCGAGCCTGCTCGCCGAGGGCGTACGTGTCGGCTGTTTCCGCCCACCGTCGGTCCCCGACGGGATCTCCCGGCTGCGGGTCACCGCCGGCGCTGGCGTCACCGACGAGGACTGGGAGCGGGCGACCAAGGCCATCGACGTGACCGTGGGCGAGGTCCGGTGAGCGGGCCGCTGAATGTTCACCGAGGTAACTCGGTCAGCGCGCACTTCCTTCGCGGAACTCCACGAAAGAAGTGCACCGCCACCGAGGTAACTCGGTCTGCATCCCGAGGCGCGGCATGAGCGGCCGGGTGGTGATCGTCACCGGCACCAGCACCGGAGTGGGCAAGACCGTCGCGACGGCGACCCTGGCCTCGCGGGCGCGCACCAACGGCGAGAGGGTGGCGGTCGTGAAGCCGGTCCAGACCGGCACCGCCGACGGTGACTGCGACGCCGCCGAGATCGAGCGACTGACCGGAGTCGAGGTGCACGAGCTGACCCGACTCGAGGAGCCGCTCGCGCCGGACACCGCGGCCCGGCGGGCGGGGGTGGAGATCCCGCCGGTGGCTGCGTACGCACCGCTGATCTCGGCCCTCACCGGCGACAACGATCTCGTCTTGGTCGAGGGCGCAGGAGGCCTGCTGGTGCGTCTGGACACCGATGGCGGAACGCTCCTCGACCTGGCCGACGCGCTCCTCGCCGACGGCACGACCACCTCGTTCGTCGTGGTCACCGCGGCCGGCCTGGGAACCCTCAACCACACCGAGCTGACCGTGGCCGCGCTGCGCGCCCGCGGGTACGAGCCCGACGGGCTGATCATCGGCTCCTGGCCGGGCGATCCGGGACTCGCCGAGCGGTGCAACCGCGTCGATCTGCCCCGGGTGACCGGCGTACCCCTGCTGTTCGGCATCCCGAAAGGAATTGACAACCATTCTCAACTTAACTGAGAATGGTTCTCATGGCCCCCACTATCCGCTCTGCCGGCGCCCTCGCTGCCGGCGCGCTCCTGCTCACCTCCGGCTGCGCCGCCCTCTCCGACGACTCCGGGTCCTCCGCCTCCGGATCCGACTCGGAGAAGGTCCAGATCGCAGCCGCGTTCTACCCGCTGGAGTTCGTCGCGGAGCGGGTCGCAGGCGACCTCGCCGAGGTCACCGGCCTCACCAAGCCGGGCGTCGAGCCGCACGACCTCGAGCTCAGCATCAACCAGACCGCGGCGCTGCAGAGTGCCGACGTGATCCTCACCGAGCACGGCTTCCAGCCCGCCGTCGATGCCGCGGTCGAGCAGGACGTCAAGGCTGATGTCGTCGATGTCGAGAAGGTCGTCGAGCTCCGCAAGGCCGACGAGGGCCACGCAGACGAGCACGCCGCCGAGGACGAGGCTCACGCCGAGGAAGAGAGCCACGCCGAAGAGGAGGAGGCTCACGCCGAGGAGGAGCACGACCACGGCGAGATCGACCCCCACTTCTGGCATGACCCCGCGCTGATGGCCGAGTACGCCGAGGGCGTACGCGACGCTCTCAGCAAGGCCGACCCGGACAACGCCGAGACCTACGCCGCCAACGCCAAGTCCCTCACCGACGACCTGACCGAGGTCGACGAGGAGTTCAAGACCGGCCTGGCGCAGTGCAAGATCAAGGAGGTCGTGGTCTCCCACGACGCCTTCGCCTACCTGGACAAGTACGGCCTGGAGTTCGAGTCGATCGCCGGCCTGACCCCCGACGCCGAGCCCAACCCGGCTCAGCTCGCCGAGATCGGCGAGCACGCCAAGGAGCACGGCGTGACCACGATCTTCTCCGAGCGTCTGGTCAGCACCGCGCTCGCCGACACCCTCGCCAGCGACCTCGGGCTGAAGACCGCAGTGCTCGACCCGATCGAGGGTCTCTCGAAGGACACCGAGGGAGAGGACTACCTTTCCCTCATGCGCCAGAACCTCGACGCCCTGAAGGCGGCCAACGGTTGTCAGTGAGCAAATCCGGGAGCACCGTTCCCGCCGATGTCCCCGTGCAGCTCCTGCACGGGGACGTCGCCCTGTCCGGACGCCCTGTCCTGCGCGAGGTGGACTTGACGGTCAGACGCGGTGAGTTCGTCGCGCTCATGGGTGCCAACGGCTCCGGGAAGTCGACGCTCGTACGCACCCTGGTCGGCCTCAACCCGCTCTCGGCCGGACGCCTGGAGCTGTTCGGTCGCACGCTGTCCAGCTTCCACGACTGGTCGCGGGTCGGCTACGTACCCCAGCGAAGCACCGCCACCGGCGGTGTGCCCGCCTCGGTGTGGGAGGTGGTCGCCTCGGGGCGGCTCACCCACCGCAAGCTGCTGCGCCCGCTGCGCAGCGCCGACCGGGCCGCGATCCGAGCGGCGCTCGAGGTGGTCGGGATGGGGGCGTACGCCCACCGCGGGGTCGCCCAGCTCTCCGGCGGCCAGCACCAACGCGTGCTGATCGCGCGGGCGCTCGCCGGGCGCCCCGAGCTGCTGCTGCTCGACGAGCCCACCGCCGGCGTCGACCTGCCCAACCAGCAGGCGCTGGCCCGCGCGCTCGGGCGCCTCAAGGAAGACGGCGCCACGATCGTGCTGGTCGCCCACGAGCTCGGACCGCTGGCGTCGCTGGTCGACCGTGCCGTCGTCATGCGTGACGGACGCAAGGCGTACGACGGTGCTCCTCTCGCCGACGCCGACGTCCATGCCCAGGGCTTCGACGCCGGCCACGTCCACTGCGACGACGCTTCGACCCCGAGGCCCAACGCCGCGGTCCCGACCCCGCTGAAGGAGCTCTAGGCATGACTCTCCTCGAGCTCTTCTCGGTGCCGTTCATGCAGCGGGCCCTGATCGCGGCGTTCCTCGTCGGGATCGCGGCTCCCGCGGTCGGCACCTACATCGTGCAGCGACGGCTCGCGCTGATGGGTGACGGCATCGGTCACGTCGCGGTCACCGGCGTCGCGATCGGTCTGTGGACCCAGACCTCGCCGACCTGGGCTGCGGTCGTCGTGGCCGTCGCCGGCGCCGTGGTCATCGAGGTCGTGCGCGAGCGCGGCCACGCTGAGGGTGACGTCGCCCTGGCGATGCTCTTCTACGGCGGGCTCGCCGGCGGCGTCTTCGTGACCGGGCTCGCCGGCACCGGCGCCTCCCGGCTCCAGGAGTTCCTCTTCGGCTCGATCCTGACGATCTCGGTCGACGACCTGCTCGTGACGATGGCGCTCTCCGTCGTGCTGATCGTGATCTGCGTCGGGCTCTCGCCGCAGCTGTTCGCCGTCTCCCAGGATCCTGACTACGCCAAGGTCGCCGGGCTTCCGGTGCGGTTCTACTCGATCCTGGTCGCCGTGCTCGCCGCCCTGAGCGTGGTGATCGCGATGCGCACCGTCGGGCTGCTGCTCGTCTCCGCTCTCATGGTCGTGCCGGTCGCGATCGTGCAGCAGCTGACCCGGTCGTTCCGGATGACGCTGCTCGGCGCGATGGGCGCCGGACTGGTCGCCTCGGTGGGCGGCCTCGCGTTGGCGGCCGCGCTCTCCCGCACCGGCGCCAACGTCCAGCCCGGCCCCAGCATCGTGCTGGTCGCACTCGCCGGGTTCTTCCTGGTCTGGCCGATCGGCGCCTGGCTGCGCCGCAGGCGAGCCCTCGTGACCCCGTTCCCGGAGACCTCGCCCGAGGAGAAGCCGGTCGACGAGGCACACCCGCACCTCCACGGCGAGAAGTGCGGTCACGTCGCGGTCGAGCACGGCGACCACGTCGACTACATCCACGACGGCCACCGGCACGCGGCGCACGTCGGCGCGGAGGGAGAGCACTATGACGAGCACTGATCCATTGGCGACTGATCCTCTGGCGACTGACCCCTCCGGCCTGCGCCCCACCAAGCAGCGGCTCGCCGTGGCCGAGGCGTTGAAGACGTACGACGGGTTCCACTCGGCCCAGGAGATCCATTCGCGCCTCGACGGCGCCGTCGGCCTGGCCACGGTCTATCGCACGCTGACCGCGCTGGCCGAGGCCGGCGCGGTCGACGCGATGCGCTCCGAGGACGGCGAGACCATCTACCGGCGCTGCTCGGACACCCACCACCATCACCTGGTCTGCCGTCGCTGCGGCCGCACCGTCGAGGTCGAAGGCCCCGCCGTCGAGCGCTGGACCAGGACCATGGCGGAGGACAACGGCTTCACCGAGGTCTCCCACACCCTGGAGATCTTCGGCACATGCACCGACTGCCGCTGACCCGCCGAGTCCTCACCTTTGGCGTGCCGAATCTGTAGCTCTGGGCGACGAATCGACACTTTCGTCGCCCACAACTACAGATTCGGCACGCCACTTCTGCAGACTCGGCGTTGGAGCCTCAGGCCACGGGGTTGGGGAGGGCGCCGCCGTAGCGGCGGTCCCGGGAGGCGTACGTCTCGATGGCATGCCACAGGTGGCGGCGGTCGACGTCGGGCCACAGCACGTCGGTGAAGACGAACTCGGAGTAGGCGGCCTGCCAGAGCATGTAGTTGGAGAGCCGCTGCTCGCCGGAGGTGCGCCAGACGAGGTCGGCGTCGGGGAGCTCAGGGACGTAGAGGTAACGCTGGAAGACCTTGTCGGTGATCTTGTCGGGGTTCAGACGACCCGCTGCGACATCCTTCGCGATCCGCGACGCGGCGTCGGTGAGCTCGGCGCGGCCGCCGTAGTTGACGCACATCGTCAGCGTGCAGACGGTGTTGTCCTTCGTCATCTCCTCGGCGATCTTGAGCTCGTTGATGACGGACTTCCACAGCCGCGGCGCACGGCCGGCCCAACGCACCCGGACGCCGAGCTCGTTCATCTCGTCGCGGCGGCGGCGGATGACGTCGCGGTTGAAGCCCATCAGGAACTTCACCTCGTCGGGCGAGCGCGACCAGTTCTCGGTCGAGAACGCGTAGGCCGAGATGGCCTTCACACCGATCTCGATGGCGCCTTCAACGACGTCGAAGAGCGAGGACTCACCCTCTTCGTGGCCCTTGGTCCGGGGGAGGCCACGCTCCTTGGCCCAGCGGCCGTTGCCGTCCATGATGATCGCCACGTGGTGCGGGACGAGGTCCTTGGGGACCGGGGGCGGGGTAGCCCCGGACGGGTGGGGTGTTGGGGTACGGACCGGCTTGCTCACGAGGCCCAACCCTAGTCGGCGGGTAGCCGGCGGGCGGCTGTTGGCCCTGATGCGGCGGCCGGGGCGGGACCATCGGTCGCCGGGGCGCGTCGTACTCCATCTCCTCGGGGCGACCGGTCGGGCCGGGGACGGTCAGCGCGCCGATGATCGTGGTGATCGGCATCGCCAGCACCACCCCGATGCCCGCAGCCATCGTGGCGACGATCTCGCCGGCCATCTGCTCGGTCGTCAGCAGCGAGAAGAACGTACGGTCGTAGAGCTGGATCACCAGCAGCAGCGTCAGCGCGGCACCGACGTAGGCGAACACGATCGTGTAGATCGTCGAGGCGACGTGGTCGCGGCCGATCCGCATCGCGCCCCGGAAGACGTCCCAGCGCGAGGTGGACGGACCGACGGAGCGCAGCTCCCACACCGCGGACGCCTGGGTGATGGTGACGTCGTTGAGCGCGCCGAGGCCGGCGATGATCACCGCGGCGACCAGGAGACTCTGCAGGTCGAGATCGCCGTCGAGCGAGGAGAGCGTCTGACCGCTCTCCGAGCCCAGCCCGCTGAGCCGGCTCCCGCCGATCGCGATGGTGCCGATCAGCGCGGTCACCGCGACCCCGGCCAGCGTGCCGGCGAGCGCCACCGACGTCCGCACGGACAGTCCGTGGGTCGTGTAGAGCACCACGTAGAGGATCAGCATCGAGGAGACCAGCGCGACCCCGGCCGCGGGCTCGCCGGAGAGCAGCCCGGGCAGCAGGAACAGCCACACCACCGCACCCGCGAACCCCAGGCCGAGCACAGCCATCAGTCCACGCAGCCGGGCGACCGCGACGACACAGACCACGAAGAGGCCGACCAGCAGCGCCAGCGGCGGACCGCGCTTGACGTCGAAGAAGGCGTACCTCGCCTCCCCCTCCCGCTCGGTGCGGGAGAGCTCGACCTCGTCGCCGGCCTCCAGGCCGGAGGTGGCCATCGGTGTCGAGATCTCCACCGCCACCTCGGTCCCGGTGTCAGGACCGCTGGTGAGCCTCGCCGAGGCGGTGTTGCAGCCCTTCGCCCGCCCCTCAGCCTGTCCCTCGCCGGTGCACGGCTCGGCGACCGAGGTCACCTCGGCGGTCTCGAAGATCACGCCGTCGGCGACGAACTCCTGCGACCCCTGGAGCTTCTCGACGGCGGCACGGTCCGGCCACCAGAGCACCAAGCCGACGACGGTGACGACGGCGACGAGCACCAGCGAGACGGTCAGCACCATCCGCGGCAGCGCCTCGACCTCCACCTCGGCGTCGTGCCCGCCATGGGAGTGGCCGTGGGAGTGGGCCATCGTTCCTCAGCTCTCGACGTATTCCAGCGAGCGCAGGTTGCGGTCCAGATGCCAGGAGAGGTACGCAGCGACCAACCCGCTCGCCTGCCTGCTGGTCCGGTCCTCGGCGCCGCCGACGGTATCCCAGTCGCCGGAGAGCAGCGCACCGAGGTGGGTCAGCGTCTCGGGCGAAGGCGTCGCCGAGCCCGGCACCCGGCAGGTCGTGCACAGCGCGCCGCCCATGGACACGTTGAACCACCGGTGCGGGCCCACCAGCCCGCACCGCGCACAGGCCTCGAAGCTCGGTGCGTAGCCGGCGACGGCCAGCGAGCGGAGGAGGTAGGAGTCGAGCACGTGCCGAGGAAGCCGGTCGCCCTGCGCGAGCACCCGCAGCCCGCCGACGAGCAGCAGATACTGCTGCGGCGCCGGCTCGCCCTCCTCGTGCACCAGCCGGTCGGCGGTCTCGAGCATCGCGGTGCCGGCGGTGTAGCGGTCGTAGTCCAGCCCGATCCCGGCATGGAACAGGGTCAGCGTCTCGGCCTGGGTGATCGTGTCCAGCGTCCGCCCCTCGGCGAACTGCAGATCGACGTGGGTGAACGGCTCCAGCCGCGAACCCCATCTCGAGGTCGTACGCCGCACCCCCTTCGCCACCGCACGCACCCGTCCGTGGTCGCGGGTGAGCATGGTGATGATCCGATCGGCCTCACCAAGCTTGTGGGTGCGAAGCACGATGGCTTCGTCGCGGTAGAGGGGCACGGTCCCATTCTGCAGCACTGGCCTGGCCGTCGGGTGCCGCCCGGTCCGCGTCGGCGAGAAACCAGATGATAATGCCGCCCATGACGAGGTTCAGCCCTCGGTCCACCTTCGCCGTGGCCGACGTACGGATGCGAACGCTGACCTTTGACCAGCTCAGCCTGTTCACCATGCTCTGGGCAGGACAGGGTCTGATCCAGCTCCTCACCTATGAGTACTTTCCCCACGACGCCCTGTTCGATCTGCTTCTGGTGGCAACGCTCGCGGCGATCGTCCTTCCCAACCGCACGCTGGCGCTCGCGACGATGCTCGTGCTCAACCTGGCCTATTCCTGGGCACACCTGCCCTATCAGGTCAATCATCATCTGCTCGAGGACTGCATCAATCTGATGCTGCTCGGCGCATTGGCCATCGCGTGGATGCGGCGCAGACGCGGTCGAGCCGACGTCAGCATCCGCTCGGCGACGTACGAAGCCTTCGCGGGTCCGGCCCGCGGGGCCTTGGTGATCGTTTACCTCTGGTCGGGGATCGCGAAGGCGAACACCGGCTTCTTCGACCCGATGACGGTTGCGCAGCCACGCTGCTCGGCACCGCCCTCCATGCCGAGCAGAACAGCGCGATCAATCAGGGCGGCCTGGTCAAGATCATCGAGACCGATGACCCCGAGCTTGCCGAGTTCGCTGACGCCGAGCACTCGTTGACCCGGTTCGAGTTCGAGCGGATTCTGACCGAGAAGGACGACATCTCCGTGGAGTGCGACTGTTACGGGCAGATCCGTCGCATCGACAAGGTCGATGGCGAGCTCATCGGAGATGAACCCCACTTCTCCTACACCCCGTTCCTGGGCAAGGTGATGTCGTTTCGCACGGTCCCGGACGGCAAGGTCACCTGCGACCAGTGACCACGCTGCCGACCTCTCGTCGCAGCCACATGATGGCAACGACGCGTGTGGGTGATCGCCCCTGCCGTACGCGTCTCCTAAAGTGCCCGGCATGAGCACAACCGACACCCGTAGGCCCGGTCGCCCGTCCGCACCGCCGGTGACGATCGTCGACTGGCTGATGCTGGTGCTGGCGATCGTCTCGGTCGCGGCGGTGGTGTGGGTGTCGTTCTGGGAGGTGTCGCAGGTCTGGTACGACCGGGTCGTCTTCGCCGACTACATCGTCTGCGGAATCTTCGCCGCCGAGTTCGTCTGGCGCTGGACCCGCTCGGGACTCGGCTGGAAGTTCCCGCTGCTCTATTGGTATGAGCTGCTCGGCATGATCCCGCTCGGAGTCGCCGCCAGCCCGGCCTTCCGTAGCCTGCGACTGCTCCGGATCTTCCTCATCGTGTTCCGACTGATGCGTGCAGCCGACCGTGCCTTCGGGGACCGGGTCTCGGCGTACGTCGTGGGGAGGTTCTCCGGGGCGATCGTCAACGCGATCCGCAAGCCGATCACAGTCGCGGTGCTCGACGAGGTGATCGCGGTGATCCAGACCGGCAACTACACCCGGCACATCTCCAGCGCGATCGAGGAGAACCGGGCTGAGATCGACACTCTCATCATCGACCTGATCCGTCAGGACCAGGCAGCCGGGAAGCTGAGGTATCTCCCCTTCCACGACGACGTCGTCCGGCTCGTGGCCGACACCGTGCTGCGTCTGGTCGACGAGGGCCTGGCCGACCCGCGGGTCCATGAGATCATCTCCGACGCCATCCGCGAGTCGGCCAAGGAGCTGCGGGAGAACATCGGCTCCGCCGAGCACGCCGCGGTCAGGCGCGATCAGGAGCGGTTCGGCAAGTAGGTCTCGATTTCTTTTCGAAACCGGCCGAAGTAGGTGTCATCGCAGTCCGCCGGGTCCGGTTCAGGGCATGATTCGGGCATGAGCGCGACCTTCCCGACCAATCTCGGGCGGCTGCAGCAGATCCGCCACATCGGCGCCGGCGCGTTCGCCTCCGTATGGCTCTACTACGACCCCGAGCTCGACTCCCACGTCGCGGTCAAGGCGCTCTCCCCCGGCTGGGTGTCGAACCCGGAGATCCACAAGCGCTTCCTCCAGGAGGCGCGGCTGCTCCGCTCGGTCGACTCGCCTCACGTCGTGCGTGTCTATGACATCGGCCAGACGAGCACCGGCATCCCCTTCTTCGTGATGTCGTACGCCGACGGCGGCTCGGTCGCCGACCTGCTCAAACGCTCGCCGGCCGGCCTGGACGTGCACGAGGTCGCCGACATCGTCGCGCAGGCCGCCGACGGGCTGATGGCGCTGAAGGCCCGCGGCGTGATCCACCGCGACATCAAGCCCGCCAACCTGCTGCTCGCCTCCGAGACCTCCAGCGGCACCGCGGGCGCTCGCCGGACGATGATCGCCGACCTCGGGGTGGCCCGCTCGCTCGACTCGCTCAACGAGGTCACCCGCGACATCGGCACCCCGTCCTACATGGCCCCCGAGCAGCTCGACCCGGAGCTGCCGATCGACCACCGCGCCGACGTGCGGGCTCTCGGCGCGGTCGCCTGGGCCCTGCTCGTCGGCCGCTCCCCCGCCCCCGCCCTCGGCCTCACCTCGCGGGTGCCCGAGGCCGGTTCCGTACGCCCCCTCCCGGCCTCGATCAGCCAGGCGATCGCCCGGGCGCTGGAGCCCCGTGCCGAAGACCGCTGGCCCGACGCACGCTCGTTCGCCGAGGCGCTCCGCGGCGCGGTCAAGGGCACCCGGGTCACCTCTGCCCCGCAGGCTCATCCCGCACCTCCGCCGCCGTCCTCGACCTCGCCGTGGCAGAGGGCGGCGGCCCCCGCTCCGCCCGTCGGCCCGCCCAGCGGGCCGCCACCGGTCGGGCCGCCCAGCGGTGCTCCGACCGGGTCGCCCTTCGAGCAGCCCACGATGGTGCCGCCCGGCATCGGCACGCCGCACCGAGCGAAGCGGAAGCGCATCAGACTCGTGGGCGGCGTAGCCGCCGCGGTGGTGGTCATCGGGCTCGTCGCCGGGCTGGCCTACGTCGTCGCCAACAGGGGCGGTGGCGGTCCCGAGGTCGGCGAGTGCCGCAACCTCGACTATGCCGCGGCCAACGAGTTCGTCGACGAGACGGAGCCGGTGGACTGCACCGAGCCCCACACCCTCTACACCTTCCACGTCGCCACCGACGTGAAGGCCTACAACGACAACGAGGCCGCCGGGGCCGCCTGCTTCACCCGCTTGGAGACCGGTCTCGGGCTGCACCCCGAGGCGCTCGCGCGCACCGCCTACATCGTGAGCTGGTACTGGCCCTCGGAGGCCACCTGGAACGACGGCGACCGCTACGTCAGGTGCGACGTCGGGGTCACGGTCCAGAAGGCTCCGCTGATCGAGCTGCCCGAGGATCCGGTCCCCAACCCGTTCCCGGCCGACCTGCGGGCCTGCATCGACAGCACCATCGACAAGGTCGTCCGGTGCGGGACCACTCACGACTACATCGTCGTCGACACCTTCGAGATGACAGGCGACGCCTACCCCGACCAGAGCGAGACCAACATCCAGGGGCTCGGCGGCTGCCCGTCCGAGGCGACGATGTTCAAGCCACCGTTCAGGACGGCCTGGATCGCCGGCAGCCGCCTGGGCCTGTGCGCGAAGTACGACGTCGACTCCTAGGTGACCTCTAACGGATCAGCGGCGCCAACCTCCTGACCGCCTCGCGGAGGCGGTCAGGGGTCGTCGCGGCGTACCCGATCACCAGGCCGGGCGGGCCGTCGTCCTGACGGTGCCGGGCCAGCGGATGGACGGCGATGCCGGCCTCGAGCGCCGCCGCGGCGACGGCGGTGTCGTCGATCCCGTCGGGAAGCGTCGCCAGCACGTGCAGCCCGGCCGCGACGCCATGGACCCGAGCGGCGGGGAGATGCTCGGCGAGCGCCTCGAGCAGAGCGTCCCGCCTCGCCCGGTGCCGGAGCCGGACCAGCCGCAGGTGACGCTCGAACGCACCCGAGGTCAGCATCCGCGCCAAGGTGACCTGGGGCAGTGCCGGGGTGGCGAGGTCGAGCCAGTAGCGCGCCTCGACGAGCTCCTCCTGCATGTCGGGCGGGGCGACCAGCCAGCCGATCCGCATCGCCGGCGCCAGGGTCTTGGACACGCTGCCGAGATGGACGACCCGGTCGGGCGCGAGCACCTTCACCGCTGAGACCGGCGGCCTGTCGTAGCGGTGCTCGGCGTCGTAGTCGTCCTCGATCACCAGCCGGTGCGGCACCGCCCTGGCCCACTCGACCAGCTCCCGTCGACGCTGCGGGGAGAGCACGACGCCGGTCGGGAACTGGTGGGCGGGTGTGGCCACGACGGCGTCGACCCCGCGGGCGTCGAGCGCCGCCACGTCCAGGCCGTCGGCGTCCACCGGCACCGGGACCGTGGTCATCCCCCACCGCTGCAGGTGCACCCGTACGCCGTAGGAGCCCGGCTCCTCGAAGCCGATCGTGGTCCTGCCGCGCTCCTCCAGCCAGCGGGCCAGGAGCACGAGGCCCTGGGCGACGCCGTTGACCACCAAGATCTCGTCGGGCGAGACCGTGATCCCGCGGGTGCGTCCCAGCCAGACCGCGAGCGCCTCTCGTAGCGCCGGCACACCCCGCGGGTCGCCGTAGCCGAGGTCGGCGCTGCCGATCTCGGCGAGCACCTCACGCGAAGCCCTGGCCCAGGCGGCCCGCGGGAACGCCGAGAGATCCGGCACTCCCGGGGAGAGGTCCAGGTCGGGAGTCGGCAGCCGGGTGGCAGCACCGGGGCGGCGTACGGCTTCGGGGGCCGCGCTCACCCGCGTGCCGCCACCGCTGCGGGCCGAGAGCAGCCCCTCGTCGGTGAGCCGCTGGTACGCCTCCACGACCACACCGCGGGAGACGCCGAGCTGGGTGGCGAGAGTGCGCGACGCCGGCAGACGGGCGCCGACCGGGAGGCGGCCGTCGGTAACCGCCTCCCGCAGGGAGCCGGTGAGCCAGGTCGCGAGACCGCCGGGCGGCACCCCGGCCGGGTCGAGCTGGAGGAAATCCGCGCCGGTCACTTGGTCCACTCTGGCATGCCTGATTTGGATCTGTCAGTCAGACCAAGATCCGGCGAACCTCGAAGGCATGAGCACCGAAGTCCTTCCCCGCCCCGCCACCGACGGTCCCGGCGAGCCCTCCCGCCGTGGCGGCACGTATCTCGGCATCGTGTTCGCCGCGGCGGGGATGGTCTGCGTCGGCAGCAGCGTCGCGGTCTCGACCGCGATCACCGACGCCCCGCTCTTCACCCTGCAGACAGTCCGGTACGCCCTCGCCGCGCTGCTCCTGCTCGGGGTCGCGCGCCTCACCGGCTGGCGGGTGCCGAGGCCGCGTGGGCGCGAGTGGCTGTGGCTGGCCGGCGTCGCGACCGCCGGTCTCGTGCTCTTCAACGTCGGCGTCGTCCGCGGCGTCGCCCATGCGGAGCCGGCGGTGATCGGCGTGGCCGTCGCCGCGGTCCCGATGCTGCTCGCGGTCGTCCCGGCCATCGCGACCCGCACCCTGCCGGCTCGCCCCGTGATCATCGGAGCCCTGATAGTGACGGCGGGAGCCGTCCTGGTCGAGGGCTTCGGGAGGACCGACGCGGCCGGGGTCGGCTACGCCCTCCTGGTGCTGGTCTGCGAGGCGGGCTTCACGCTCCTGGCGATGCCCGTCCTCCCCCGCCTCGGTGCCTTCGGCGTCTCGTTCCACTCGGTGTGGATGGCGACCGCCGGCATGGCCGTCGTGGGCGTCGCGACCGAGGGCCCGACCGCCGTGACCACGCTCGGCACCGTCGACCTGCTGGCCGCGCTCTATCTGGCCGTGGTCGTCACCACGATCGCGTTCCTGCTCTGGTTCACCGCGGTGCGGCGCCTCGGCTCCGGGCGCGCCGGCCTGCTGACCGGGGTCGTCCCGGTGTCCGCCGCAGCCCTAGGCATACCTCTCCACGGAGCCATGCCGAGCCCGATGGTGTGGCTAGGCACCGCGGTAGTAGGCGCAGGCCTATCAATCGGCCTTAGGCGGTGTGCTGCCAAGAGTGCGCCAGAGCGCACTCCTGGCAGCACACCGGGAACTCTCAGCCGCGCGGGATCGTGACCGCCTGGGCGCGGTTGGCTGCGCAGACCACTGCCCTCAGGCTTGCCGTGACGATGTTCTCGTGGATGCCGATGCCCCACACGATCTCACCGGCGATCTCGCACTCGACGTACGCAGCCGCGGCCGCGTCGCCGCCGGCCGAGAGAGCGTGCTCGGCGTAGTCGAGGACCCGGATCTCGGCGCCGGCCTCCTTGAGCGCGTCCACGAAGGCGGCCACCGGGCCGTTGCCGACACCCTTGTAGGTGCGCGCCTCGCCGCGGACCCGCAGGTCGACGATCTGCTCGTCGCCACCCTCTGCGTCGGTCACCGAGGACCAGCTCTCCAGGGCGTACGGCTCCTCGCGCTCCAGGTACTCCTTGGCGAAGATCGACCAGATCTCGGCCGGCGCGACCTCGCCGCCCTCGGAGTCGGTGTGCTGCTGGACGACTCGGCTGAACTCGATCTGCGCGCGACGCGGCAGGTCCAGCGAGTGCTCGGTCTTGAGCAGGTAGGCCACGCCGCCCTTGCCGGACTGGCTGTTGACCCGGATGACGGCCTCGTAGGTGCGGCCGACGTCCTTGGGGTCGATGGGCAGGTAGGGCGCCTCCCACGGGATCTCGCTGGTCGGCTTGCCGGCCGCGGCGGCGATCCGGTCGAGGTCCTCCAGGCCCTTCTTGATGGCGTCCTGGTGGGAGCCGGAGAAGGCGGTGTAGACCAGGTCGCCGGCGTAGGGGTGGCGCGGGTGGACGTTGATGTTGGTGACGTACTCGACGGTGCGGCGGATCTCGTCGATGCCCCCACCCACGGTGAAGTCGATCTGCGGGTCGATCCCCTGGGAGAAGAGGTTCATGCCCAGGGTGACCAGGTCGACGTTGCCGGTGCGCTCGCCGTGACCGAACAGGCAGCCCTCGACCCGGTCGGCGCCGGCCATCAGGCCGAGCTCGGTGGCCGCGATCGCGGTGCCGCGGTCGTTGTGGGGGTGCAGGCTGATCGCGGAGTGCTCGCGGCGGGTCAGGCCGCGGCCGAAGTATTCGATCTGGTCGGCGTAGGTGTTCGGCGTGGACATCTCCACGGTGGCGGGCAGGTTGAGGATGATCTCCCGGCCGGCCTCCGGCTGCCACACGTCCGAGACCCGCTCGCAGACCTCGAGCGCGTAGTCGGTGTCGGTCTGGGTGAAGATCTCGGGGCTGTACTGATAGCCGAAGTCCTCGGTGCCGATCAGCTCGGGGACGTGCTCCTCGGCGTACTTCATCACCATCTCGGTGCCGCGCACCGCGATCCCGATGCACTCGGCCGGGGTCACGTTGAAGACGACCCGGCGGAACAGCTCGGCGGTGGCGTTGTAGAGGTGGATCGTGGCGCGCGGGGCTCCGGCGATCGACTCGGCGGTGCGCGAGATGAGGTCCTCGCGCGCCTGGGTCAGGACCGAGATCTGTACGTCGTCGGGGATCCGATCGTCCTCGATCAGCTTGCGCACGAAGTCGAAGTCGGTCTGGCTCGCGCTCGGGAACCCGACCTCGATCTCCTTGTAGCCCATCGCGACCAGCAGCTCGAACATCCGCAGCTTGCGCGCCGGCGTCATCGGGTCGATCAGGGCCTGGTTGCCGTCACGCAGGTCGGTGGAGAGCCACCGCGGAGCCTTGGTGATCTTCTTGGCTGGCCAGGTGCGGTCGGGGACGTCGACGGGCACGAACGCGCGATAGCGCTGGTGCGGCATCCCCGACGGCTTCTGCTGATTGCTGGAGTTGCTCAGGTTGGTCATGCGGAATCCTCATCAGATGGGAGCGAGTGCCGGCGCACGTCGAACCTCCGCAGCGAGGGAGTCCCGGCCCAGAATCAAACTCTGTAGACCCCGCTGCGGCAGCTAAGGAGGAGGCTGCGCATCATGATGTCGGTAACAATAACAGAACAGAACTGGCAGACTGGCCGGGCAGACGATTGATCCTCAACACTGAGACACACAGAAGTGATGACGAAGGGTAGGAACGGGCGTGGCCCAACTGGAAGAGCTCACTGTCGAGGAGTCCTGGCGGCTCGCGGCGGACACCCAGATCTCCCGGATCGGCTGGAACGGGCCGCGCGGCCCGGTGGTGCTGCCGGTCAACCATGTCGTGCACGAGAGAGCCGTCTGGATCCGCACCTCGGCCCATTCCTCGATGGCGGAGCAGATCGACGAGAGCGCCGTCGCGCTGCTGGTCGACGACCTCGACCCCGACACCCACGTGGGCTGGTCGGTGCAGTTCAAGGGTCACGCGGAGATCCTCTACCACGAGGACCAGATCCCGGAGACCGTCAAGCACCTCCAAGCCTGGCCGGCCGGCCAGCGTCCGTTGTGGGTGCGACTGCGCCCCAAGGAGGTCACCGGCCGCCGCTTGGTCGCCGGCTGATGCCGCGCCTGCTCGTCGTCCACCACTCCCCCACTCGCTCGTTGCGGCGACTGACCGATGCGGTGGTCTCCGGCGCCGAGGACCCGGAGATCCAAGGCGTCGAGGTCGTCGTACGCCCCGCGCTGGAGGCGACGGCCGACGATGTCCTGGCCGCCGACGGCTACGTGCTCGGCACGAGCGCCAACTTCGGCTACATGTCCGGCGCCCTGAAGCACTTCTTCGACTCGACGTTCCTCGCGGTCGGTGGCGCGCTCGACCCGTCCGGCGGCGCAGGCGATTCTGCTGGCGCCACCACCAAACGCCCCTACGGCCTCTACGTCCACGGCCGCTACGACACCACGGGCGCGATCCGCTCGGTGCAGTCCATCGTCGGCGCGCTGGGATGGACCCAGGCCTACGACATCCTCGACGTCATGGGAGACGTCGAGGACGCGCATGTCGAGGCGGCGTACGAGCTGGGTGCGACGCTGGCCGCTCTCCTCGACTGATCTGTCCTTTCGGCCCGCTCATGGCTTCGCAAGTAGAGTCGATCTCCGTGATCGGCCATACCCCCAGACGTACGACGTCTCTGTCCCTCCTGATCGTGGTGCTCGCTGCCCTCGCGCTCAGCGGGTGCGGCGGCGACCGGGCGGCTGCCGAGGGCGAGGACCCGAAGCAGGTCGACTCGACGGCGGTGCCCGAGGTCGGCAAGTGCCGCAACCTCACTCACGAGGATGTCGCCGCGGCCTACAACTTCGACGAGTACGTGCCCTGCGACGAGCCGCACAACGCCGAGACGTTCGGGGCCGGACCGCTCCCGGACGAGTTCAAGGACGCCGCGTACGGCGACGAGAAGGTCAACGAGTGGGCCTTCAGCCAGTGCCGCAAGCTGCTGGAGAGGTACGTCGGCTCCGACCAGAGCCTGCTGATGCGCTCGATGCTCTCCCACGTCTACTTCGGCCCGTCGAAGAAGGCCTGGGACGAGGGGGCCCGCTGGATCCGCTGCGACGTGGTCGGCGGCGGGCAGCAGGGCGCCGAGTACGTCGACCTGCCGACCACCACTCGCAACCTCCTCAAGGTCAAGAACATCGAGGACATCGAGGACCGCTGGATGGTGTGTGCCGAGGGCAAGAGCGTCGCGTCCGCCAAGGTGCCCTGCTCCGAGCCGCACCAGATGCGGGCGGTGACGACCATCAAGCTGGGCGAGGCGAAGACCCCGTTCCCTGGTGTCGCGGAGTCCAAGAAGAAGGCCGCGCAGTACTGCAAGGGCTCGGTCAAGGCCTCGTTGGGTTACCCGGAAAGCTTCGACTACGGGTACACATGGTTTGGAGAGAAGGAGTGGAAAGCCGGCAACCGCTGGGCGATCTGCTGGGCAGTGACCGAGGAGTGAGCATGCGACACAACGAGCTGAGGCGGAGCCCGAAGCGGCCAGTTCTGTGGGGAGCTCTCGTCGTCGCCGGAGCGATGGCTCTTGCCGGTTGTGGTGGAGGTGAGCCGGAGGCGGCTCCCTCTCCCTCGTCGACTCCCCCCTCCGCCTCCGCCTCGCCGGCGCCAGCGCCCAAGGAGGGCGCCTGCTACAACCTCAGCTACGAGGAGGCGCTCGCCCCCACCGCCGGCGGCACCGCCGTGACCTGCAAGGGCAAGCACACCACCCAGACCTACGCCGTGGGCCGGCTGAGGAACGTCGTCGACGGCCACCTCGTCGCGGTCGACTCGGAGCAGGTCGCGGCCCAGGTCGCGGCCGCGTGCCCCAACAAGGTCACCAAGTATCTCGGCGGCAACGCCGACGACCTGCGGCTCTCGATGCTTCGCCCGGTCTGGTTCACCCCGACGATCAAGGAGTCCGAGGCCGGCGCCAACTGGTTCCGTTGCGACGTCATCGGCATCGCGGGCCCCGAGGCGCTGATGACGCTCAAGGGCAACATGAAGGGCGTCCTGGGCAGCTCGCGGACCGCCGAGCCGTTCCGGATGTGCGGCACGGCCTCGCCGAAGTCCGACGCCTTCAAGCGCGTGCCGTGCTCCCTCAAGCACTCCTGGCGGGCGCTGTCGGTCATCGACCTCGGCTCCGGGAAGTACCCCGGCGAGGCGAGGGTCAACAAGGCCGGCGCCGAGGACTGCAAGACCGCTGCCGCCGAGGTCGCCGACGACCCGCTCAAGTACGAGTGGTCCTGGGAGTTCCCCAGCGCCAAGCAGTGGCAGGGCGGGCAGTCGTACGGGATCTGCTGGGCCCCGGCCTGAGGACCCGGGGCGAAGCCCCGGGCCGAAGGCCGGTACGGCGCCGACTCGGCGCAAGTGCATCGGAGGAGCGAAGCGGGGGAGGTGCCTTTGCGCCGCGTCGGCGCAAGCCCGACGCAAGGCGCGATGACGTCTGAGACGGATGCGGAAGCGGCGTGGTTGTGATCAACGAGCCGAGTCTGCGCATCTTGACCGGCTCGGCATAGGTTCAGAACCCGAGCTTGCGCAGCTGGCGAGGATCCCGCTGCCAGTCCTTGGCGATCTTGACGTGCAGGTCGAGGTAGACCGGCATGCCGAGCAGCTCCTTGATCTGCAGGCGCGCACGCTGCCCGACGTCCTTGAGCCGTGAGCCCTTGTGGCCGATCACGATGCCCTTCTGGGAGTCGCGCTCGATGTAGAGGAAGGCGTGGATGTCCATCAGCGGCTTGTCCTCCGGGCGGTCCTCACGCAGGCGCATCTCCTCGACGACGACGGCGATGGAGTGCGGAAGCTCATCGCGTACGCCTTCGAGGGCTGCCTCGCGGATCAGCTCGGCGATGATCATCTCCTCCGGAGAGTCGGTGAGCTCGCCGTCGGGGTAGAGCGGCGGGCCCTCGGGGAGGAGCTTGATCAGCAGGTCGGCGAGGAGCTCGACCTGGTCGCCGTTGACGCTCGAGACCGGGACGATCTCGGCCCACTCGATGCCGAGATCGGCGCCGAGGGTCTGGATCGACATCAGGTGCTCGCCGATCTGCTCGGGCGTGGCGAGGTCGGTCTTGGTCGCGACCGCGACCCGCTTGATGCCCTTCTTGAGCTTGTTCGCGTTCTCGGCGATCCGGCGGTCCCCGGGACCGATCTTCTCGTTGCACGGGAAGCAGATCGCGACCACGTCGACCTCGGTCCAGGTCGCTTCGACCAGGTCGTTGAGCCGCTCGCCGAGCAGCGTACGAGGCCGGTGGATGCCGGGGGTGTCGACCAGGATCAGCTGGCCGTCCGACCGGTGGACGATGCCTTTGACCACGGTGCGGGTCGTCTGTGGCTTGTCGGAGGTGATCGCCACCTTGGTGCCGACCATCGCGTTGGTCAGGGTCGACTTGCCCGCGTTGGGACGGCCGACGAACGACACGAAGCCGCTCCGGAATTCTTGTGCTGGCGGCGCCGGGCTTGGCTCGGTCACTGTTGCTCCTGTTGCTCGTCGTATCGCTGCCAGATCTGCTCGTCGGTGAGCCCCTGGGCCTTGCCCTCACGCCACACCGGTCCTGGGTCGACCGCGCGTGGCTGCCGCATCAAGCCGCCACCGCGCCAGTAGCCCATCACGTCGTAAGCATGGGAATCGAGCTTCCGCTCGCGCATCAGATGCTTGCGGATCGCTCGCATCTGGCTCGACTCACCGGCCATCCAGAAGTAGCCCTCGCCCTCGGGCCACTCGATCTTCTCCACGGCCGCCGCCAGGTCGGAGGAGGTCTCCGACGGCGGTTTCGACCAGGTGACCTCGACGTGACCGGGGAGGTAGCCGGGCAGGTCATCGGCGGTCTCCGCCCAGATCCGCGTCGGCAGCGTGGTGGTCTCGGCGATGCGCGCCATCGCCGGCATCGCGGTCAGGTCACCGACCAAGAGCAGCCACTGCGCCCCGTCGGGCGCGGCGTAGGAGCCCTTGGGCTCGGTCAGCGTGACGGTCTGCCCCACCGGGTCGGTGCGGGTGGCCCACTCGGTCACCAGCCCGACGTCGTGGACGACGACGTCGACGGTGAGCTCGCCACCCTCCCACGACCGCACGGTGTAGTAGCGCATCTGGAACTGCCCCGGCACGATCAGCCCGACCCATTCGTCGGGGATGCCGGTGGAGGTGAACCCGGCCAGCCCGGGACCCCCGAGCACCAGACGTACGAGGTGGGGCGTGATCTGCTCACGCCGCAGCACCTCCGCGGCGTACTGCTGGGCCTTGACACTCATCGCCTCAAGGTTATCCGCGCACACGCGGCCCGCCCGCATCAGCGGCGCACTCAGTCGTGGCTGATGGCGAGCAGAGCCTCCCGGGTCGCGTCGTCTGCCGGGAACATCGCCTCCACCGCGATCTCGTCGACCGTCACGTCCTGAGGCGCGCCGATCACGGAGAGGACGTAGAGGAAGGACAGATCGCCGAGGCTCGTACGCAGCAGCAACGGCAACACCGGCAACGTGTGGTCCGTCGCCGCGACGACCTGCGCCTCCTCTTCGGAGCCGGCCGGAACCGGGTAGCCCTCCAGCTCAGCGAGAAGGTCTGTCAGCCCCGCGGCGGCGGTCCGGTCGAGCTGACGACGGACGCGGCGTACGACGTGGGCTCGCCACTGGGCGTAGTTGCGGATCTGTGAAGCGAGACCGTCGGGGTGCAACGTCGCTCTCAGCATGTTGAGCCGTGGCTGCCGCAACGCGGCGGGCAGCGGCGCCAAGAAGCGCTCCATGGACCGGTTGGTCGCGACCACGTCCCAGCGGACGTCGACAGCACAGGCCGGATAGGGCTCATGTCCGGTGAGGACTGCCTGGACGACGGACCTGGCGACACCGAGGTCGTCGAGCGGTCGCTCCTGGTAGACGGGCGCGAACCCCGCGGCGAGATAGAGCCGGTTGCGCTCGCGCAGCGGCACCTCGAGCTCTTCGCAGAGTCGCTCGATCATCGTCCGGCTCGGGCCCGAACGGCCCGTCTCGATGAAGCTGAGATGGCGAGCCGACACATCGGCCGCGATCGCCACCTCGAGCTGCGAGCGTCGGCGTCGTTCGCGCCAGTCGCGAAGCAGGTCTCCGACGCTCAGCTGGGCCGTTGTCATGCCCCCAGGCTGCCGGGCGGAGCGCGGCGCGGCAACTACCCGAGAGGTAATCGACAGGGCTCGTCCGGAGGCGGATCGTCGTAGCCATGACCACTGAAACCACACCCCGCTCACCTGCCGCCACCGCCGAGGCGTACGTCTCGTTCTGGAACCTCTCCGCCGAGGAGCAGCGCACCCTCGGTGCCACCCTGTTCACCGCCGACGTCGCTCGCTCCACCCCGATCGGCGAGTCCGCCGGCCTCGAGGCGCTGATCGACTTCACCCGCCAGTTCACCGAGGGCGTCGGTGCCTACACGTTCGTGGCCCGCGCCGAGCCTGATGCACACCACAAGCACGTCCGGGTGCGCTGGGAGATCCGCAAGGAGGAGGGTTCGTTCGCCGAGGGAACCGACGTCCTCGGTCTGGACCGCTCCGGGCGGATCGCCACGATCACCGCGTTCATCGATCGCGCCCCCGCCGGCTTCGATCCCGACGCCCACCACGAGGAGGCCTGACATGTTCCTGATCGAGATCGCCGCTCCCGCCGGTGCACTCACCGACGGCGACCGCGCGACCCTGACGAAAGCGGTGACGTCGCTCCTCAACGAGGGCGTGAGCGCGCCGGAGGAGACGATGGCTCGAGGCCGGGCGATCACCCACATCGCCTTCCGGGAGCTCGTCGGCTGGACCACCGGTGACGGGGCGTGGGCACCGCCCGCCTCACCGCCGCTGGTCATCACTGCCACCGTTCCCGAGGCGTGGCGCGAGGAGATGTCTCGCCCCTTGTCCGGCGCCATCCGCGCCGGCGTACGCAAGGTCGACCGCGACCACGGCTGGACCCGGCCGGGTGGGCACCTCTGGATCAACCTGGTGGGGATCACAGACGGCAGCATCGGGCTCAACGGCAAACCGACGACGGCAGACGAGCTGACCAGCTGGATGACGGAAGAGTTCCGCGCGAGACACAGCGCAGGCGAGGTCGTTCTCCCCGAGGGCGTCGTCATCGACCCGATGTGCGGCATGCGGGTCACGCTCGAGCGCGGAGCCATCACGTTGGAGCACGCCGGGGAGACCATGGGCTTCTGCGCGGCGGCCTGCCGGCGTGCCTACGCCAAGGAGCACGGTCTCCCGATCCCGACCTGATCAGGCGGGGGCACCTCCCAGCCCGATCTGGTTTCCATCGGGGTCACGGAAGTGGACCTTGCGGACCCCGTTGTCGTATGTCTCCTGCGACTCCGGCCGCAAGCCGCGGCCGGCGATCGCGGCGAGGCGGTCGTCCAGGTCGTCGACGAAGAGGGTGACGAAACCGCTCCCGGCGAGAGCGGGCCTCACCTCGATGTAGACGTACCCGTGCTCGACCACCTCGAAGACGGCCTCGATGTCGTTGGGGTAGAAGGCCGGCGGGCCGCCGAGCAACGCCTCGTACCAACGGGCCGCTCGCGCCAGGTCCGCGACCGGGAGCCCGGCGAACAGGTCGGTCATCAGAACCTCCAGCGGGTCGCACCGTAGGGCTCGACGGTCGCGACCGCGTGCGCGGAGGTCGCCTCGATACGGAAGACGTGCCAAGGCGCCGGGCCGGCGCTCTGCGCGTTGAACGGCGCGGTGACGGCCTCGCCCGACTCGTCGACCTCGGCCGGCCAGCCCTCGTCGTCGTGGTAGTGCTTGGCCACGCGCTCGAGCTCGTCGCCGAGGACCCGCGTCACGCGGCCCTCCACAACCAGGTCGAACTCACGGACCGAGAGCGACAGCGCGCAGCGGGGATCGCGGGCGAGGTTGCGGCCACGCCGCGTCCCCGGGCCGGTGACCAGGTAGAAGCTGCCGTCGAGCCAGACCGCGCCAAGGGCGTTCACGTGCGGACCGCCGTCGGCGTTGATCGTGCTCACCCAGGTCGTGCAGCGCCCGGGCTCGCCCTCCTGTGACCCCGGCCCCTGGTTGAACCCGCGGTCCAGGCGAGCCGTCACCTTCGCCCAGGACATCGGCGGGGCGTCGTGCTCGGCAAGGTTGTAGGTCTCCATGACTGTCTCCTTCGGCTGGGATCAGAACCCTTCACCTATGCCACGAACAGGACTCCGCCACTTCGACATCCCAGCCGAATCTGCAGCTGTGGGCGACGAAACTCTACTTTTCGTCGCCCACAACTGCATTCTCGATCTACAGAACTACATTCTCGGCGGGATGGGCCTCAGAAGGTGTGCCGCAGGGGGTAGTCCGAGTGCCCGTCGACGGTCTTGGTCGCGAGCACGTGGTGGAGCTGGATGTTGTTGCGCTCGAAGCCGATCCGGGAACCGGCCATGTAGATGCCCCAGACCTTCGCGGTGCCGAGGCCGACCTCGTTGACGCAGGCGTCCCAGTGGGTGCGGAGGTTGTCGTTCCACGCCGCCAGCGTCTTGGCGTAGTGGACCCGGATGTTCTCGTGGTGCTGCACCTCGAGGCCGGTGTTCTCGATCGCGGAGACGATCGTGCCGGAGCCGATCAGCTCGCCGTCGGGGAAGACGTAGCGGTCGATGAACGCCCCCGCGTTCGCCCGCGAGATGTTGTCGGGACGGGTGATGCAGTGGTTGAGCAGGCGGCCGCCGTCGCGCAGCTTGCTCGAGATCTTGCCGAAGTACGCCGGGTAGTTGGCCACGCCGATGTGCTCGGTGAGCCCGATGGAGCTGACCGCGTCGAAGTCCCCCTCGACCACATCGCGGTAGTCGGAGTAGCGCACCTCGGCGACGTCGTCGAGGCCGTCGGCCTTGATCGCCCGCTGGGCCCAGTTGGCCTGCTCCCGCGACAAGGTCACGCCGAGCGCCTTCACGCCGTAGTGCTGGGCAGCGTGGCGCACCATCCCGCCCCAGCCGCAACCGATGTCGAGCAGCCGCATCCCGGGCTCCAGCCCGAGCTTGCGGCAGATCAGGTCGTACTTGGCCGCCTGCGCCTCCTCGAGGGTGGACTGCTCGGTCGGGTAGAGCGCACAGGTGTAGGTCATCGACGGGCCGAGGACGTACTCGTAGAAGGTGTTGGAGACGTCGTAGTGGTGGTGGATCGCGTCGGCGTCGCGCTCGGGAGAGTGTCGCGTCCACGGCAGCGCGCTGAGCGCGCGGCCGGAGATGTTGCGTACGTTCTCGGCCCGCTGCCGCCACGCGGGCAGGTGCTCCTGCGGCGGTGGCTTGGGCGGGACGAAGTTCGTCGCCCCGAGGGCTCGGACCAGCTCGACCGTCTCGCGCGGGCTGGGCCGCTTGAAGTCGGTCTTGTCCAGGATCAGGTCCAGGAGCGGGTAGGGGTCGCCCGGATGGATCCCACGGAGCTCCATGTCGCCGCTGACATAGGCGCGGGCCAGGCCGAGATCGCCCGGCGCGGTCAGCAGGAACGCGAGCCCGCGCGGGTTCAGGATCTCCATCCCGAAGGGAGAGTCCCGGTCGCCGGCGACACTGCCGTCGTACGCGGTGAGCTTGATCGGCAGCCCACCGTCGAAGAGCTCGTTGATGGTCTCTGCAATGTGATTCACAGTCTCTTCACCGCCTTGCTGTACAGATCGGTCAACCGATTGCCTGGGTCATACCTCGCCTTCACAGCAGCGAGGTTGTCCCCGTCATAGAGAGCGTCGAAGACATCCTTGTCGTAGAACGCCTCGGAGTAGAGCGATTTATGTCCTCCGAGCTCGTGGACCTGCTCTTCGATCGCGCGGTTCTTCGGAGCATTCACCGCGCTGGGGCCGACGTGGACCGTGCCCCAGAACCCGACGTTGACGTACGTCCGGCCCGCCTCGAGCGGGTAGGTCGGCCACTTCGTCCCTTCGGTGGTCGAACCTGTCGAGACCCCTTGGGAGACCAGCGGGCAGAGCCAGACCGGCCGCATCCCGATCTCGGCATCGAACCACTCCAGAAAGGCCGGGAGGTTCTCGACCGGGACCTCGATGTCCTGGATCACCCGCTCCCGCAGCAGCCTCCCGGCGCGCGCGTCGAGCTTGTCGGCGATGCCGAGTTTCCGGTCCAGGCCGACCAGCTTCATGTAGACGTCGGAGCGCCGCAGCCGGCGCGGCCAGAGGCGGCGTACGTACTTGTTCTGGGCGCCGAAGGCACCCGAGCACCAGAACCAGTCGGTGTCCCAGCGCCACAGGTAGTCGTAGGTCGTCAGCAGATCAGTCTCACGCTCCTGGATCGAGCGGTAGTAGATCTGCTGGCCGCCGTAGTCGCTCGGGGTCTGCGCCAACTTCTCGGTCCAGGTCGCCAGGGTGAGGTAGTACTCCCCCGGCTCGAACGCGACCCCGTCGAGCCCGTCGACCTGGACGCCTTCGTACGTCCTGGTCTCGGTGATCTGCGCGATCGTCTTGGTGAGCAGGCCGAGATCGTCGAAGCGTACGTGGCGCAGCGCGACGTATCCCGGCACCTTCTCCAGCTTGATCTTGAGCCTGGTGGCGTAGCCGAGCGACCCATAGGAGTTGGGGAAGGTGTCGAACAGATCCTCCCCAGGCTTCGTGGTGACGATCTCACCGGCGCCGGTGAGGATGTCCATCTCGAGGACCGACTCGTGCGGAAGACCGTTGCGGAACGAGGTGGCCTCGATGCCCATGCCGGTCACCGCCCCACCGAGCGTGATCGTGCGCAGCTGCGGGACCACGTAGGGGATCATCCCGTGCGCCAAGGTGGCGTCGACGAGGTCCTCGTAGGTGCACATGCCCTGGACGTCGGCGGTGCCCGCGGCGGCATCGACCTCGATCACGCCGCCGAGCCCGGAGACGTCGAGGCCCGGCGCACTGGTCGCGGCCCGGGCTCTGAAGAGGTTGGTGGTGCGCTTGGCGAGCCTGACGGGAGCGCCGTCAGGGATCTTCGCGTAAGAGTCGGTCAGCCGTTCGACGGCTTCGTTGTGTCGTACCCAGCCAGTCTCACCCGTCACTCGACCCACTTTACGCTCACGATGGATCTTCGGTTTCGATTTTTTGGTTAGTTCGCTTACAGTCGCAAGCACCGACTGCACCCGTCGAGCTCCCCCATCTCGTGCACCCTGGAGGGTCCCCATGTCCAGTGCTGCCCATCGTGACGCTGTGGCAACGCTCGCCGAGAAGGCAACCCCCTACTTCACCGAGAACCAGGTCAAGTGGCGCAACAAGTCCGTCTCCCAGGCGCGGCTCGCACTGGCGATCGACCAGATCGTCGTGCACATGCGCGAGAAGGGCGTCGACATGGCCACGATGAACGGCCTCACCGCCTACCGTGACGAGGACGGCATCCACGTCACGATCGAGCTCGGCACCCTCCCGCTCGTCCCCGAGACGGGCACGGCGGGCGGCACCGGCGGCCACCGAGCCGCTCGCTGATCGAGCAGACGCTAGCGGAGGTCGCCGCGGGGATCGCCGACGAGGACCGGGACATCCTCGCCCGCGAACTCCTTGACGACCGCGAGGTCGTTCGCGGAGGCCTCCGCCGCCTCGCCGAGCACGACGACGGCCTCGAGACCCTTCGAACCGGAGGCCACCGCCATCGCCACGCACACACCGATCGCGGAGACCTGGAGCGAGGGAAGATCCACGGTGGCCGCGGCGTAGGTGCGGCCGTCCAGATCGCGTACGGCTGCCCCTTCGGATGCACCGGTGCGGGCCCGCGTCGCGCGGGCCAGGGTCACCAGCTTGCGGTCTTCGGCCGACAGCTCACTCTGCTCAGGCATGGGCCTCTTTCGTCCTGTCCGTCTTCGCTCGGTCGCTCTTCGTCCGGTCGGCCCGCTCGCTCTTCGTCCGTTCGGCCTTCGCCGCCCGGTCGTTCTTCACCCGATCCGACCTGTCGCTGTGCTGGTCCTCGTCGTCGGCCTCGGTCTCGGCCGGGACGATGGCACTGATGCGTACGGTACCGATCTTGTTCCTTCGGCCCGCAGCCTCCTCGGCCACGAAGCAGAGCCCGTGGGCCTCGACCTCGGTCCCGGGGATCGGCACGAGGCCGAGATGCTTGGCCATGAGACCGCGTACGGAGTCGACGTCGTCCTCCTCGACCGCGACGCCGATGAGCTCCTCGAGGTCGCTGACCAGGAAGCGGGACGGCACCCGCCAGGAACCGTCGCCGAGGTGGAGGGGCTCGCGGTCCTCGACGTCGTACTCGTCGGTGATCTCGCCGACGATCTCCTCGAGGATGTCCTCGATGGTGATCAGGCCGGCGGTTCCGCCGTACTCGTCGACGACGACCGCGATGTGCTGGCGGTGCTGCTGCATCTCGGCGAGCAGCTCGTCGACCGGTTTGGAATCGGGGACCCAGGTCGGCTGCCGCATCAGCGACTCGACCCGCTGGGTGGTCTCGACCTCGGGCGCCTCGAAGTCGCGCGCGACGACGTCCTTGAGGTAGACCATCCCGACGATGTCGTCGAGGCTGTCGTCGATCACGGGCATCCGGGAGTAGCCGGATCGCAGGAACAGCGACAGCGCCTGGCGCAGCGTCTTGCGGCGCTCCAGGAAGACGATGTCGCCGCGGGGCACCATCACCTCCCGCGCACGGGTGTCGCCGAGCTCGAAGACCGAGTGGATCATCCGGCGCTCGTCGGCCTCGATCAGGTCGCTGGCCTCGGCGATGTCGACCAGCTCGCGCAGCTCGGTCTCCGTCGAGAACGGACCCTTGCGGAAGCCCTTGCCGGGGGTGAGCGCGTTACCGAGCATGATCAGCAGGCTCGGGAACGGGCCGAGGATCGCGGTGATCGCCCCGATCGGTCCGGCGACCGCGAGGGCGATGCGCTCGTGGTGCTGGCGCCCGAGCGTTCGAGGACCGACGCCGATGACGACGAAGGAGACCACGGTCATCGTGCCGGTCGCAGTGAGCACCGTCGGCCACCAGCGCCCCTGATAGAGGTCGTAGGCCCACAGCGCGACCAGCACCGTCGCACCGATCTCGCACAGCATCCGGAGCAGCAGCACCGTGTTGACGTAGCGGGCGGGGTCGCCGACCACCGCCACCAGGCGCTTGGCACCGGCGCGGCCCTCGGAGACCAGCTCCGCGGCCCGGGCACGGGAGAAGGCGCTCAGCGCCGCGTCGGCGGCCGAGAAGATGCCGGCGATCAGGACCAGAACTGCGGCTGCGATCAGCAGCCTCGCATCGTCCATGGTTGGTGGTGGTGCTCCTATTACTCGGGTGGTCTGGCCGAGGAGCCCCAGGCCTCGAGCAGCTTGGCCTGCAGGGCGAACATCTCGGCGTGCTCGTTGGGGTCCACGTGGTCGTAGCCGAGCAGGTGGAGGATTCCGTGGGTGGTCAACAGCTCGATCTCCGCCACGGTGCCGTGGCCGGCTGCCTCGCCCTGCTTGGCCGCGATCGTCGGGGCGATGATGATATCGCCCAGGTCGCCCTCCTCCGGCTCCTCGTCGAGGCGGCCGGGAAGGAGCTCGTCACCGGGGAAGGAGAGCACGTCGGTCGGGCCCTCGGTGTCGAAGTAGCGCTCGTTGAGCTCGGTGATCGTGGCCTCGTCGCCGAACTTGATCCGCAGTTCGGCCTGCGGGTGCACCCGCAGCTCCTCGAGCAGGAAGCGAGCGAGCTTGGCGACGCGCTCGACGTCGATCTCCTGCTCGGACTCGTTGATGATCTCGGTGCTCATGCCGCCACCTCCGTAGCGCAAGCGCAATCATACGGACGCGGCGGCCTGAGGCTTATGGTCGCTCGCTGTCGCTCACTCATGCTGGTCGCTCGCTCATGCCCGACTGTCCCCGGAGGCCCGTCCCTGGCCCTGCACGTCGTGCTCCTCGTAGGCCGCGACGATCTTGGCGACAAGTCGGTGGCGGACGACGTCGTGGCTGGTCAGGTTGTTGAAGCTGATGTCCTTGACGTCCTCGAGGATGCCCTCGACGACCCGCAGCCCCGACTTCTGCCCGGAGGGCAGGTCGGTCTGGGTGACGTCGCCGGTGACCACGATCTTGGAGCCGAACCCGAGCCGGGTCAGGAACATCTTCATCTGCTCGGGCGTGGTGTTCTGCGCCTCGTCGAGGATGATGAAGGAGTCGTTGAGGCTGCGGCCGCGGAGGAAGGCGAGCGGGGCGACCTCGATCGTCCCCGACGCCATCAGCTTGGGGATCATCTCCGGGTCCATCATGTCGTGCAGCGCGTCGTAGAGCGGGCGCAGGTAGGGGTCGATCTTCTCCGTCAGGGTGCCGGGCAGGAAGCCGAGCTTCTCCCCTGCCTCGACCGCGGGCCGGCTCAGGATGATCCGGTTGACCTGCTTGGACTGCAGCGCCTGGACCGCCTTGGCGACCGCCAGATAGGTCTTGCCGGTGCCGGCCGGGCCGATGCCGAAGGTGATCGTGTGCTTGTCGATCGCGTCGACGTAGCGCTTCTGGTTGAGCGTCTTGGGGCGGATGCTGCGGCCGCGGTTGGAGAGGATGTTGAGGCTCAGCACGTCGGCCGGCTTCTCGGTGGTGTCGGCGCGGAGCATGCTGATCACGCGCTCGACGGTCTCGCCGCTGACGCCCTGGCCGGTGCGGATGATCTGGACCAGCTCCTCCAGCGCCCGCTCGATCATCGCGATCTCGCTGGGGGCGCCGTGGAGGGTGATCCGGTTGCCGCGCACGTGCACGTCGGCGTCGAAGTGGGCCTCGATGATCCCGAGGTGCTCATCGGCCGGGCCGAGGACGGTCACCATGTCGACGCTGTTCGGGACGACCACGGTGTGTTTGGTGGTCGCGTTGACCCCCGGTTCGGAGGCGTCGATCGGTTGCGGACTTGGGTGTCGGTCGGTCATGGATGCCCGGAGCGGGCCCTTTCTCGTCACGAGGCTGGTGCCTCCATGCTACGCGGGCAGTCCGCCCGACTCCTACTGGATAGTTCCTGCGTCAGCTCGCGAGCAACGACTCGACGCGTACGGTCTCCTCCGCGAGCTCGTCGCGCTCGTCGGGCGTGAGGTCGCGGAGCAGCTTGACGACCTCGACCTTGCCGTCGACCGGCTTCCACAGACCGACGAGATGACCGCCCGCGATCATGACCGCGCCACCGCCTCCGATCCCCCACTCCTTGCGGGTCTCCTTGGCCGTGATCCGCTCCCGGTTGGCGTGGGAGAGCCAGAGGTTGTCGAACCTCCCCAGCAGCCGCACCGGAGCATGCTCCTCGCCGGTGGCGAGCGGCGCGTCCGGGACGTCGTAGAGGGTCTTGCCGGCCTCGTCGCGGTAGGTCACCAGCCCGTCGATCCGCTTGACCACCGGGCCGAGCCGCGTCAACGACGACCAGGTGGTGATGTCGGCGGCGCTCGCCGGCCCGTAGGCGAGCAGGTAGCGGCGTACGATCTGCGGCGCCAGGTCCGGGACGACGTCGTCGGCGACGACCGGCGACACCCCCGTCCAGCGCGGCAGCAGGTCGTAGACGAGCCCGCCCGAGCCCTTCCACAGACCTCGCGGCGGCAGCTGGACCAGTGGCAGCTCGTTGCGCGCGCGCAGGCCCAGCGCCTTGGCCGGGATGTCGGGGAAGTGCTCGACCAGACCGGCCTCGAGGGCCGCGTTGGGCAGCGCACCGAGGGCGAGTACGTCCTCGACCGCCTCCACGAATCCCTCGACCTGCACCGCGGGACGGACGATCTCGACCCGCTGGGTGTAGAAGTCGTGGACCGGCTGGGTCCAGGCCCTGATCAGCGCCGCATCGGCGGCGGTGTGCATGTGGATCGTCGAGCGCAGCGAGGAGAGCCGGACCAGCGCGCTCGACTCGAGCTGGGCACTGAGCGCGTAGGGGTCGAACGACTCCAGCCGCGCGGCCAGCGCGAGGAACGGCGGCAGCGATTCCTGCGCCTGCAGGCCGACCACGTGCTCGATCATCTCGGCCGGGGTGATCGAGGCGCGCGACAGCAGGTGCTGGCGCAGCAGGAGAGTCCGATTGAGCTGCCGTTCGGTGAGGATCACGGTAGCGATGATGTCCTACTCGACGGTGATCCTCGCGCCGACCTCCTCCGCAGGCTTCCCCTCGCCGTCGGAGGTGTCGTCGGTGCGGGCGATGAAGAGGTAGGTCCCGGGCTCGAGCTCGGAGACGTCGACCGTCGTCTTCCACGGATAGAGCTTGTCCATCCAGCCCTCGGCGGTCACGAACCCTTCGAGGACGGTCTCCCCGGAGCTGTCCCGGACCTCCCACGGCACGTTCGCCTCAGGAGAGTTGGCCTTGCCGGAGGCCTGGAAGCTCTCCGAGACAGTCGCACCCTCGGCCGGAGCCGACAGCGTGATCAGCGCGGAGGTACGCGGCAGCGCCGACGGCTCCTCCGACGGCTGAGGCGAGACCTCCGGGTCCTCGGCGACGGCATCGCCGCCTGCGCACCCACCGGCCAGCACCCCCACCCCGACCAGCACTCCGGAGAGCGCGGTGGCAGCGACGCGTCGACCCAGGAACGTACGTGTGCTCCTCATGTCTCTATCGTCGCTCCCCAGCCACGATCGAAGCGCAGCACACGCCGAGGCACTCGGCATCCGCGCATCCTGCCACCCGCACCATCCGTCGTCTGGACGAGGTGCTCACTCTGATCGTCAGGGGACCTGCGCCGCGGAGAACCGGGGCGATCCGATGATCCATCACGAGCAGAGCAACCACTGCCGGAATCCACCCGTACGTCATCCCCCACTCACCCCCGACTCGCGGCGCTGCGCCCAGCAGATCGAAGGCGTATCCCATGCTCGGATTCGGACTCAGCACGCTACGTACCACGACGTTCACGGCGAGTCCCGTGGCGCAGGCGAGGCAAATGGCGAACCAGGCGAGAACGAAGATCGCGAAACCTCCGCTCTCGATCACGTACCGCCCGCCGAGCCACACCACCCCGGTCACCACAGCGACCATGGCGACCGTGGCCGTGAACGCCCCGATCGCGTACGACGGATGCGACGTCAACACGCGCAGATCAGGGCCGAAGAAGCCGAGGTTGTAGCCGAGCAGGTTCTGCATGAAGCTCGGGACGCCATCGCGTTCGAGCATGTCCCGAGCAGCACCCGAGCTCGCCAGGGCTTGGAGTATCCAGATCCCACCGACGAGAACCAGCCCTGCCGCTATCCCCGGCACAAGCGTCGGCCGCGACTGCGCGGCTGTGGATTCACGTGTCATTTCTATCCCCTACAGCTAACCGACGAGTCGACGACGAGCCGGTCACCGGCGTCGCCTGGGTTGGTTCTGCACGACGAGAGCGCGCTCTCGCAGGTCTGATGCGAACCGCTCGGGGCTACTTGCGAGACCCTTCGCCTGGATGAGCATCTCCCCCCGAACCAGCCGCGCACACCATGGTCGCGGCGACAGTCTCTTGTAGCGAATTCCCGACGGATCCTCCGGCTCGACCTTGACTGCATCGAGCACGTCGAACGCCGTCTTCACGTTACCCAGGTCGATCTCCCGCCGTAGACCAAGATTCTCGTCCACGATCCGGCTCTTCGTAACCCACACCCCGCCACTTCGAAAGCGGCCAAAGGCACGGGAGACAGGAAAACCGAGGAAGTATGCCGCCGGTATCGCCACCAGCACCGGCCAGACCCAGTTCCCGTCAAGGAGCCCTACGATCCCCAGTGCGAGGAACCAGCCACCGAGCAGTACGAAGATGCAGTTGCTCATGAAGGTGCCCGGGTTGGCGCTGCGAGGAAAGAACCGTGCCGATTCTCCGTCGAACGTAACGTCACGAGCAGGGCTTGGTGATGGCTGAACACGCTTCACCAGCAGAAGAGAGGTGTATGAGATCGAGACAACCAAGCCCAGTACAAGCATGAGCGAGGACCAGACCGTGGTGAACGGATCGTCGTGGTACAGAACCACCGAGCTTACCCCAATGCCAGTCACTACCAACCCCAGGAGAAGGCCGAGGACGCTGACGACGGGGCCAGGCGTTTGCTGCGTGCTCAGTCGAACCATCCCCCTACGGTGTCCTTGACCGACGAGGCGGCGTCGCCGATGGCATCGCCCGTGTCCTTGAGCGACTTCACACCCTCCCCGAGCGCCTTGCTCACGTCCGGACCATTCTCAAACAGCGAATCGATTGCACCGTCAGCGAATATCGCAACTCCAGCACCGACCGCCACGCCGACGACAGCTCCAACAGCAGTGCCGACACCCGGCACGACCGACCCGAACGCGGCGCCCATCACCGCCCCAGTTGCCATGGACGCGCCGGCGCTGGCAAGCCCGCCAGCAACGACTCCCGCTCCCGCGGAGACACCCTGCGAGACGGCGATCTGGGTCCCAGTCTCGCCCTCCTTGTAGTCGTTGTAGATGCCCAGTCCGATCCCGAGGGGTCCGAGAACCTTGCCCGCCCGCCCAAGGAACTTCGGGACCTTCCCATCCTCAAGCTTGGCCGCGTCGTCCAGAAGCTTCTCGGCCTGGCTGAGCTTTCCCTCCAGGACCAGCTGATCCGCCCTGAGCTTCGTCTCATCGAGTGTCTCGAAGAAGAGCCACTTGCGCTTCATGTACCGCTCTGGGTGCGCCTGCAGCTCGTCGATCGCCCGCTTCGCCTCATCGACGAGCTCTTGGGCGCGCGTGTGAAGCTTCGACTGCTTCAGCGCAATGTCGACGCCGATCGCGCCGGCTGCCGCATCTCCGAGAATCTCCGTGGCGCTCAGGATCCAGGCGGCATGCTGGTTGACCGAGTACTTCTTCTGCAATGACTGACACGCAGCGGCGTACTGCCGGTCGATACGTTCCGCCTCGGACTTGGCGTTGTTGTACGCAACCACCTTACCCATGTGGTCGTTGTACACCTCAACATCCTTCTCGTACTGCTTCACCTCTTCAGGCGTGCCCGAGAATGATGCGGGTGGCGTCGCTGGCGGAGGACCTGGGTCCTCGATCTTGAACCCGGAAACAACGAGTTTCGCGGCCCGGGCGTCGCCGCGTAAGTCTTCCATCTGGTCCTGACACCGCCGCAGCTTCTCGGCGAAGTCGTCGAGGTCCTCCGTCATCGACTTGGCAGCGTCGTGCAGGTCCTCGGTCTTGTTGCGTGCCCTGGTCATCATGTCGACAAACTCATCGCCAGCTTCGGAATTCCACGACCCGTCCGCGTTTCGGCGGGAGTCGTTGAGCTTGTCCACCGCGTCGTCGAGCTTCTTTGCGAGCGAGTCGCGCACCCAGTCTGCGGCACCCTCGACCTGAGCAGGCTTGCCCTCGATCTCGGTATCGATGCTCACTTGTCCATCGCCTTCTTGATGTCATTGAGGCCTGCCTCAGCATCCGCGTCCGCGCGTGCGTAGTAACGTCGGCAGACCTCGACCGCGTCGGCGCTGCTCGACATCGAGGTCGACACGTTGCCTGTGCTATCGACGATCTGGCTCAACATGCTCGCAATGACACCCGTCATCGGGCCCGCGTCGATCCCCTTCGGCACGCCACCGGCCAGGCCCTCAAGTCCCTCGGCGCCATTGTTGAGGTCCCCTGCGATCGACGTGAGCACTCCAAGGTCAACATCGACCGTCATGGTGCGACTCCATCCTCATCTTGGAGTCCAGGATCGACGTCGAGGAACAATAGGTCGTACGGAGATTCGTCATGCACCTTCTGAAGGGCGGGGACATCGCACACCACCCAGGAAGCATCAGGGAGGTAGAAACGATGCAGCCGGTCCATCGCCGAGTACACGTACAGGGCAGTCCGCCCGTCCTCCACCTTGTGCATCACGACCCTGCGCACGGCAGGGTCGTCCTCTCCCGTGGTCGGCACGTATACCACTGGGGGAAACTCTCGGTGCGCCTTTGTGTCTGCGAACGGTTCGTCATCAACCATGGACAGATCCTCGCGATAGAAACGTCGAAATTCTCGCTTCACTGACTAACTCTGGCTCGTCAACTCCAGCTCACTACGAAGCCACTGAGCAAGGCCGTTGGCAGTGTGCCCCATCATGGAGCACTTGATAACGATGATGTCCGTAGGTATTTGCCTGCTTCCACGCCAAAGACCTGGACACTCATACACGGCAGCTGGCGACCGCAGGGTCACGAACACCGCGTTTCCGCGTGCGCGGACATCTTGAACGGCGCTGCGCAATGACCGGGACCGACCCAACGCCGAACTGTGGACGATGTACTCGTCCAACAGCACGATCCTCTCATTCCTACGTCGTCCGAAAGCCGCCAGGAGCACCCTGCCAAGGAACCAGATCCCACCGAGCCCGATCCCCAGGGAGGCGAGGGCCCAATCGCTCCCGGTTTGAAGGCCGAACACCGCAACGATCAGGCCCCCACATGCAAGAGCCGTATCCAGGGCTATCGCATGCCACCGGTCGCCGCTCCACGCATGGACTTCGAGCCGTCGAACTCCATCCACGTTCCGTTCGCGGATCGTCGGCAGGTGCTTCGTCAACACCAACGCCACAATCAAGACGAGCGTGATGCCGACCGCGAAAGCCGTGAACCACGCAGCCACGCGTACAGGAACGACTCGCGCTGGCACCTGGGTGAACGCAACCCATGTGAGCACCGCTCCCAGCGCCGCAAGTATCGAGTTACCGACGACCTCGCCCCACTTCTCGCGACCTCTGAACGGGGTCACCTCCGGCAACGTCACAGGAGTCGATGGCACGCCGTTCAGCCTAACCTGACGATACGCCAGCCTCCTCATGGTTCGATGAAACTGAGCCGATCGGCTAGTCGTCCCCGTCGCCTCGGTAGCGCTTGCGTTGCTCTTGCTCAAGGCGCTGCTGCTCGATGAGTTTCTCGTACTCGTCGTCGCTGTAGTCCTTGGAGTAGTCGGCCTGGTAGTCGATGACCTCCCCGGTGTCATCGTCCTTGCCGCGGCCTCCCCGGGCGCCGGCGGCGCCAGCACCGGTCCTCCCAGCGTTCTTCAAGCTCTGGCGGCTGCCGGCGCTGGCCATCCCCGCCTTGCCGCCCCGACCAGCCTGTGCACCTGTCCCGCCAGCACGTCCCGCCGAACCGAGTGCACCGGCACGCGCACCCGACGCGCCGGCCTTCGACGCTGTGGCGGCAGAGCGAGCGCCACTCGCCGCGGTCTTGCCCGCTGCGCTCGCCTTCGCCTGCGCACCCGAAGCACGGGCGCCTCCGAGCTTGCTGGCAACTGCCTTGGCGATCCCGGCCCCCAGGGCCATCCCGCCGCCGATGGCGAGCGCGCTGGCCCCCGGCCCGCCGGCCATCGGGGCCAGTCCTTCGGCGGTCTCGACCATCGCGTACGACGTCGCGGGCGCTGGACTGCCATGGGCATCGATCCACTGGGTCCCGTTCCACTCGGGCTCGTTGGCGGCCTCGTACGCCTTGATGTTCTCGCGTTCCCGCTCGTGGATCTCGTAGCCCATGCCGTCGGGATACAGCGTGCCGGAGTTGGTCGCCGCGATCCGTGCTTTAGAGGCCTGGATCTGACTGTAGGACCCTGGCTGCGACGTCGGGGTCCCTGCCGGCAGCGGCTGCGAGTTCGTGCCGTCATCGAACAGCGCCCGAACCTTCGGCTCGTCCTCACGCACCGCGTCGTCGACATAGCCGACCTGCGCGGCGGCCTCTGTCTCGGCGTGCGCGATCTTGGCCTCGTCCGCGGCATGCTTGCTCTGCGCCGCCTTCAACAGCTTCGTGTTCGCCTCGCCGTCCACCCCAACGCCCTTCGTCGGAAAGTCCGCGGGGTCGGGCGCCGGGCCATGGGAGTCAGGCAGGTCTGCTGCCAGCTTGGCGTACTGCGACCGGGCCGTGGACAGCGTGCCCCGGAAGTGCCGCATCGCCGCGACGGCTTCCTTCAGTACGTCGCTCTTGTCGCTCGTCTTCTCGCCTGCCTGCTGCATACCCCTGCGCGCGGCCGGCCCGGTCTTTGACGCCGAGGAGAACCCGTCCTCGACCTTCTTGCCATTGTCATGCAGAGCCTGACCCGCGCTCCTGAACCTGCGCTCGCCCCGATCCCATCGCCGGATGAGGTCATCAAGGACCGCTTCGTCGGCGCCCTCCACATATGTTCTGAGTCGTTCCATCCAAGGTCCGCGTACGGTCACGGTTGATTCCTCCCGAGGAAATGACGAGGAGCCCGGCGCCCCGCACGTGCCTGATTCTTTAACACGTTCCCCGAGTCGTCCAGCGATCAGGCGGCCTGCCTTACAGTTTCGACCCATGAGAACCTCTCGGAGCATCGCCATCGCCACTCTGGCCACAGCAATCAGTGTCGTCCTGGCTGCGTGCGGAACCGATGAGGAACCGGAAGCGAAGCCCACCTCCGAGACCAGCGCCGCCGAGGCCTCACCCGGTGCCGCTGGGCCGTCCGTGCCCGCCGGTTGGAGGGCCGCCTCGGTCGAGATCGCCCAGTTCCATGTACCTGCCGATTGGGCTATCGAGCCTGGCGGCAAGCAGATTCTCAGCCTTGTCGCGCCAGAGAACGAGATCGGGCTCTCGCCTGGCGCTGGACATGTCTCTGCTGACGTCTACACCACCGACGACGAGATTCAGGCCGAACTCGATGGACTCGCGAAACTCGCTCACGAGCAGTTCAAGGCCGACTCCAGCCTCACCAAGCTCGAACGGCTACCGAACGAGACGATCAACGGGTCGCTCTTCTACCACTTCCGCGCGGAGAGCGAGTTCACCTGGGAGGACCACTACGCCACCCTCGTGCCCGACGCGGGGATGCAGGTGGCGGTGACGTGGAAGTTCAACAAGTCCGACATCGACCACAAGGGCGCCGATGCTTTGATCGAACCGATCATGGCGACGTACGAGGTCCTCTGACCCTGCGTACGGCTCAGATCGGCATGGTCTTGCCGTGCGCGGTGCCCTGCTTGTTGAACATCACCAGCGGGTTGCTCATCAGCTGCAGGGCCTCGGCCATGGTCTGCGCGATCGCGGCCTGACCCTCATCGGTGTTCATGATGTCGGTCTGAGCCTTCTCGGTCGCATCGGCGTACTTCCCCAGACCCTGCGCCGTCTCCCGCTTCGCATTGAGCAGGTTCTCCTGTGCCAGCGCGACCGTCTGCGCCAACGACTGACCCAACGCCGACCCGCCGAACACTGCGGCAGGCGGAGCGTCCCCCAGATCGAGGCTCTGCACCAGCTCCTGCTCCGCCAGAAGGTTCTGGTTGGCCTCTCTCAATTTGTCGAAATCAGCCCTGATCTCGTCAGTGTCACCCATGTTGATCCTCCTGAGGAACACGTACGCACCCCCGCCGGGCGCTCCGCCTCAGTAAATCACGTTTGTCAGCCCGCCGAGAGGTCGAAAAATGGCCGTGACACGTCAGTTTCTGGAGACACGTCTTCAGAAACTGACGTGTCGGCGTCAAGAAGTGACGTCTCGGCGGGTTAGGCCCAGCGGCGGGTTCTCGCCAAGAGGGCTGCCGCGGCGGCTACTCCCGCCGTTGAGGTGCGGAGGACCTCATCGCCTAGGCGGATCGTGGTGGCGCCCGCCTTCTCGAAGAGGGCGATCTCCTCCTCCGTCAGGCCGCCTTCGGGTCCGACCACGACGAGGATGGTGCCTTCGTCGACGATGGGCACGGCGCCGAGCGGGAGGGTGCCCTCCTCGTGGAGCACGACGGCGGCGTCGGCCTCCTCGATCATGGTCACGACGGCGTCGGTGCTGGCCATCGGCTCGACCTCGGGATGCCACAGGCGCCGCGACTGCTTGGCCGCCTCGCGGGCGGTGGCACGCCAGCGGGCCAGCGACTTGACCGCGCGCTCGCCCTTCCAGACCGCGACCGAGCGGGTCGCCGCCCACGGGACGATGCGGGCCGCACCGATCTCGGTGAGCATCTCGACGGCCAGCTCGCCGCGATCACCCTTGGGCAGCGCCTGGACCACCGTCAGCGCAGGCTCGGGCGGGGCGTCGCCGAGGACGACCTCGTCGACGCGTACGGTCATCGACTTCTTGGTGGTCGCCGTGATCGTGCCTGTGACGCCCTCGCCGGCGCCGTCGGTGAGCACGACCTCCTCACCGACCCGGAGACGGCGTACGACGACGGCGTGATGACCCTCGTCGCCGCCCACCTCGACGGCGTCGCCGACACGGGTGCCGGCGAGCGACTCGACGAGGTGAACAGGAAGCGTCATGTCGCTACCTCCGTCGCGCGAGCGCAAGAATACGGAAGTAGCGACATGATGCGTTGATCGTTCACTCGCTGGCGCTCGCTCATGTCGTCTCAGTGCCCGTTGAGGGTGTCCTTGAACCAGGAGAAGACGCCGCCCTTGTGGGACGCCTTGAGCTGGCCCTGGACGGACTCCTCACCGCGCATCTCGGCGAGCTGGCGCAGCAGCGCCTCCTGCTCGAGGTCGAGCTTGGTGGGGGTCTCCACGTTGACGGTCACGATCAGGTCGCCGCGACCGCCGCGCAGGCCGGGGACACCACGGCCACGCAGGACGTGGTCGGTGCCGGACTGGGTGCCGGGCTTGAGGTCGATCTGGATCGAGAGGTCGTCGGGGTCCATCTGGTCGGCGACCTCGCCGACGAGGTCGGCCTCCAGCGTCGGCAGGTTGAGCGTGGTGCCGAGCGCGGCCGCGGTCATCGGGACCTTCGCGGTGCAGTGCAGGTCGTTGCCTCGCCGGGTGAAGGTGGCGTGCTTGGCGACGTGGATCTCGACGTAGAGGTCGCCGGCGGGGCCGCCGCCGGGGCCGACCTCGCCCTGCTCGGCGAGCTGGACCCGGGTGCCGTCGTCGACGCCCGGCGGGATCTTGACGGTCAGGGTGCGGTGGGAGCGGACCCGGCCCTCGCCGCTGCAGTCGCGGCACGGGTCGGGGATGACGGTGCCGAAACCGTTGCAGGCCGAGCACGGGCGGAGCGTGCGGATCTCGCCCAGGAAGGAGCGCTGCACGACCGCGACCTCGCCCTGGCCGTGACAGGTCTCGCACGGGACCGGGTGGGAGCCTTCCGCGGCTCCCTCGCCACCACAGGTGTCACAGACGACCGCGGTGTCGACCTTGAGGTCGCGGGTGACACCGAACGCCGCCTCGGCCAGGTCGATGTCGAGACGGATGAGAGCGTCCTGGCCGCGGCGTACGCGCGGACGGGGGCCGCGCCCGGCACCCGCGCCACCGGCTCCGGCGCCGCCGAAGAACGCGTCCATGATGTCGGTGAACGAGAAGCCCGCGCCCTGCGCGCCGAAACCGCCCGCGAAGGGGTCGCCGCCCCGGTCGAACGCAGCCCGCTTCTGCGGGTCGCTCAGCACCTCGTACGCGTGGGAGATCTCCTTGAACTTCTCCTGCGACTCGGCGTCGGGGTTGACGTCCGGGTGGTACTGGCGCGCCAGCTTCCGGTACGCCTTCTTGATCGTTGCGTCGTCGGCGTCCTTGTCGACACCGAGGAGCTCATAGGGGTCCAACGTCGGTCTTCCTGCCATCGAAGTTCGCTGATCTTCCTTGTATCGAGTCTGCTGCTCAAGCCTCGTCGAGGATCCGGGAGAGGTAGCGCGCCACCGCGCGCACCGCCGCCATGGATCCGGGGTAGTCCATCCGGGTCGGGCCGACCACGCCGAGCGTGGCCAGCGCCTCGTCGCCCGGTCCGTAGCCGGTCGCGACCACGCTGGTCTGCGACAGCTCCTGATAGGGGCCCTCGGCGCCGATCCGCACCGTGACCAGTCCGCCCGCGGTCGCCTCGCCCATCAGCTTGAGCAGCACGACGTGCTCCTCGAGGGCCTCCAGGAGCGGGCGCACCGCGGTGTCGAAGCTGTCGCCGAAGCGGGCCAGGTTGCTGGTGCCGCCGATGGAGATCCGCTCGTCGGAGCGGTGGTCGTTCATCGCCTCGATCAGGGTCTCCGCCACGGCGGCAGCGAGCGTGTCGTGCGCGGCGGCGGGCTGGTCTGCGGGCTGGTCTGCGGGGCGGGCGATGCTGCGCAACGCCTCCCCCGCCTCGGCGATGACGACGCCGGCGACCGCGGTGTTGATCTGCGTACGCAGGCTCGCCAGGGTCTCCTCGGAGACCTCCTCGGTCACCTCGAGCAGGCGCTGCTCGACGCGACCGGTGCTGAGGATGAGCACGAGGAGGAGCCGGGTCGGAGCCAGCGCGACCAGCTCGACGTGGCGTACGGTCGAGCGGCTCAGGGTCGGGTATTGCACCACCGCGACCTGGCGGGTCAGCTGGGAGAGCAGCCGGGTCGAGCGGCTGACGACGTCGTCGAGGTCGACCGCGCCTTCGAGGAAGCCGGCGATCGCCCGCTTCTCGGCCGCCGTCATCGGCTTGACCGTGGTCAGCCGGTCGACGAAGAGCCGGTAGCCCTTGTCGGTGGGCACCCGGCCGGCGCTGGTGTGGGGGGCGGTGATGTAGCCCTCCTCCTCCAGCGCGGCCATGTCGTTGCGTACCGTCGCCGGGGAGACGCCGAGACCATGACGCTCCACGAGCGCCTTGGAGCCGACCGGCTCCTCGGTCTTCACATAGTCCTCGACGATCGCCCTGAGGACGGAGAGCCTGCGTTCGTTCTGCATCTGCCCTCCTATCGTCTCGTCCTGGCTGCCTGGCACTCATTCCGTGCGAGTGCCAATCCTACCGGTTCACGTCACAGGCACCAGTTCCGGCGGCCGCTCCGCCCTGTGGCACATCGCACTTCTCTCGCTATCGAGATAGTCTTAGGTTAGGCTGACCTTAGAGCCCTTCGCCGCACTGCTTCCGCCCCACTGGAGAGTCCTATGATCGCCGACGATCTGCTGGTCCGCATCACGGCCCACGCCAACGACGACCACCAGGCGGACCTGTGCCGCTCGCTCTCGGCACGGCTCGGGCTGCGGCCGCGCCACATCGTGGGCGTACGCCTCTCCAACCTCACCGCCGAGAGCGTCGACGTCTCCTGGATCACCCTCGACGGCGGCCACCACGTGACCTTCCGGTTCCCCGAGACCGCGGCCACGCCGGATGAGGTTCTCGAGCAGCTCGGGCGAGTGCTCACCGGTTCTCGCTGCTGACTCCACTAACGTTCTCCGGATGAGCGATCGCTACGGCTCCGACGTACTGGCCGGCGACTGGCGCAAGCCCAAGCACGGGCGTGCCGTCGAGACTCCCGCAGAGCTGGGCGCGGTCGTCGAGGAGGTCGAGACCGACTTCGTCGGTGAGATCGTGCGGATCGACCGCGATCTGCACACGTTGACCCTGGAGGACCGGAAGGGCAAGCGGCGTACGTTCCCCCTCGGGCCGGGCTTCTGGCTCGAGGGCAAGCCGGTCATCCTCACTCCCCCGGTGACCCGCACGGCACCCGCGAAGCCGACCCGCACCGCGTCGGGCTCGGTGGCCGTGGACAACGTCAAGGCCCGGGTCGCGCGCGAGTCGCGGATCTTCGTCGAGGGACGTCACGACGCCGAGCTGGTCGAGAAGATCTGGGGCGACGACCTGCGGATCGAGGGCGTCGTCGTGGAGTTCCTCGGCGGCGTCGACGACCTCGCCGACCACTTGGTCGACTTCCGTCCCGGGCCGTCGCGTCGGGTGGGGGTCCTGGTGGACCACCTGGTCAAAGGCTCGAAGGAGGACCGGATCGCGGAGTCGATCCGGCGCTCCGCGGTCGGTCAGCACGTGCTGATCGTCGGTCACCCGTTCATCGACGTGTGGCAGGCGGTCAAGCCGGATCGGGTCGGGCTGGAGGCCTGGCCGAACGTGCCGCGCTCGATCGAGTGGAAGAAGGGCATCTGCCAGCATCTGGGCTGGCCCCACCGCGACCAGGCCGACATCGCCCGGGCGTGGAAGCACATCCTGGGGCGGGTGAACACGTTCGGCGACCTCGAGCCCGACCTGCTCGGTCGGGTCGAGGAGCTTATCGACTTCGTGACGGCCGAGCAGTGATGCGGAGCAGCGATCAGTAGGACGACTTCTTCGGCATGATGATCCACAGCACGAGGTAGACGACGACCTGCGGTCCGGGCAGCAGGCAGGAGAGGACGAAGGCCAGCCGGATCAGGTTGGAGTTGATGCCGAACCGCTCGCCGAGACCGCCGCAGACGCCGGCGATCCATTTGTCGTTGGAGGGGCGGGAAAGAGTTGTGGTTGCCATAGTTCCACCATGCCCTGTCCGGCGGTGTTTACCAATCAGGAACTCCCCTGATCCTCTGATCAGGACCGACGTCCCGGGCTCAGGGCCGGTCAGGGGAGCAGGTCTCGGACCACCGCGTCGGCGAGGAGTCTGCCGGTCTCGGTGAGGACGATCGTGTCGTCGGAGACGTTGACCAGGCCGCGGCGCACCTGATCGGGCAGGGCCGCACGCCCCTCGTCGTCGAGGGTGTGAGTGGGCAGCCCGTCGGCCAGGCGGAGCTCGAGGAGGACGCGCTCGACGCGCCGGTCCTCCTCTGCCAGGATCTCGCGGGCGTGGGCCGGGCTCTGCCCGCTGATGATGCGATCGGCGTACGCCTTGGGGTGCTTGACGTTCCACCACCTGGTGCCGCCGACGTGGCTGTGGGCGCCCGGGCCGACCCCCCACCAGTCGCCGCCCTGCCAGTAGAGCATGTTGTGGCGGCAGCGCTGGGTCTCGTCGGTGGCCCAGTTGGAGACCTCGTACCAGGTCAGGCCGTGCTCTCGGAGGGCGGCGTCGGTCAGCTCGTACTTGTCGGCGAGGTCGTCCTCGTCGGGCATCTCGATCTCGCCTCTCCGGACCCTTCGGGCCAGAGCCGTGCCGTCCTCGACGATGAGGGAGTAGGCCGAGATGTGGTCGGGGTTGCTGGCCAGCGCGGAGTCGAGGCTCGTCTTCCAGTCGGTGACCGACTCGCCGGGCGTGCCGTAGATGAGGTCGAGGGAGACCTGCTCGAAGCCGGCTTCGCGGGCCCATTCCACGACCAGCGGGACCCGCTCGGGGTCGTGGGTGCGGTCGAGGGTCTTCAGGACGTGGGGGACGGCCGACTGCATGCCGAAGCTGAGCCGGGTGAAGCCGCCCGCGAGCAGGGCCCGCAGGTAGTCCGGGTCGACGGAGTCGGGGTTGGCCTCCGTCGTCACCTCGACGTCGTCGGCGAGCCCGAACTCGTCCTTGATCGCTGTCAGGATGCTGGTCAGGTCGCTCGCCGGCAGGAGCGTCGGAGTGCCGCCGCCGAAGAAGACGGTGTCGACCTGTCTGTCACTGGCGCCCAGCACCCGGCGCGCCAGCCTGACCTCTTCGATGGCCTGCTCGGCGTACGTCTGCCGGCTCACCCCGGGGCCGAGCTCCGTCGCGGTGTAGGTGTTGAAGTCGCAGTAGCCGCACCGGACCGTGCAGAACGGGACGTGGACGTAGAAGCCCAGCCCCTTCGCCCCCAGCGTGCTCAGCGAGTCGGTCGGCAGCGACCCGTCGGCGGGGGCGGGGTCGCCGGGAGGCAGAGCGGAAGGCACCGGTCCATTATCGAGCCACCCGTCGAAAAGGGTTAACCGTGCCTGGTGCGGTGATGGGAAAATCCCAGGGTGTCCGTCTCTCAGCCCGATCTTCTTCTCGACGATGTCCTCGACAACCCGGTGTGGTCGTCATTGACCGGGGCACATGCCTGGCTCTCCGAGGGGGCGGGACTCGCTCGCCGCTACCGGCCCGACATCTCGCCCTTCGCCGCGGTCTCCGACCCGAGCTCGCCGGAGGCGTGGCGTGACCTGGCCGCGGCCGTCGGCCCCGGCGGCACGGCGCTGATCACCGGCGCCGAGGGTGTCTGCGGGGACGGATGGTCGGTCCTCGGAGGTGGCGAGGGGGTCCAGCTCGTCGAGACGCCACGGGTCGCCGCGGCGCCCGATCCCGAGGCGGTCGTGCTCGGGGCCACCGACGTACCCGAGATGCTCGACCTCGTCGCTCGCACCGAGCCCGGACCGTTCGAGAAGTCGACCTACACGATGGGTACGTATCTGGGGCTGCGCGACGAGGGTCGACTCGTCGCGATGGCCGGCCAGCGGATGCACCCGGACGGGTGGGTCGAGATCAGCGCCGTCTGCACCGCTCCCGAGGCCCGCGGCCGCGGCCTCGCCCGCCGCCTGGTCAACGCCGTCACCGCCGACATCCACACCCGCGGCTGTCGGGCGCTGATGCACGCCTCGGTCACCAACACCAGCGCCATCTCGGTCTACCTCGGTCTCGGCTTCGAGCAGCGCCGGCGTACGACCTTCGAGATGTTCCGCGCTCCCCTCTGACTCCCTGCCGAATCGGTAGTTCTGGACGGCGAATCGGTAGTTCTGGACGGCGAGTCTGTAGTTGTGGAGGCCGAGTCTGTAGTTGTGGCGATCGGGCTGACGCGCCTTCGCCATAAGTACGGATTCGGCCTCCACTTCTGCAATTTCGATCCCCAGAACTACCGATTCGGCGCGCCATTGCTACCGATTCGGTACGCCACTTCTACGGTCTCGGCGGGGCGGGGCGGGGCGGGGCAGCGGTCAGCGGAAGTCGCGGGAGCGGTGGCGGGAGGCGATGGCCTTGGCGGCCTCGGGGTGGATCTCCTCGAGCGGGGCGAGACGGTCGGCGACCAGGTTGGTGACTCCGTCGTTGCGCTCGAGGATGCCGCGGATGAGCATCACCGAGGTAGAGACCGCGATCTTGCGGTGCTTCTTCCACAGACCGGCGGAGCAGACGACGTTGAGCATCCCGGTCTCGTCCTCGAGGTTGATGAAGGTGACCCCGCCCGCGGTCCCGGGACGCTGGCGGTGGGTGACCAGGCCGGCGACGGTGATGCGTCGGCCGGGCTCTGCGGTGGGCAGATCGCTGATCTTCGGGAGCCCGGCCGCGGTCAGGCCGGGCCGGAGATGGGCGAAGGGGTGGCTGCCGGGGGTCACGCCGGTCGCCCAGAGGTCGGCGAGGGTCTCCTCGACCGGGTCGAGGACGGGCAGCGCGGGGGTCTCGGCGGTGAACCGCACCCCCTCGAGCTGGCCCTCGGTCTCGGTCCAGCCCGCCTGCCACAACGCCTGACGACGGCTCGATGTGAACACCTCCAAACATCCCGCGGTCGCCAGCGCCTCGAGCTGGGCACGCTCCAGCCCGGCGCGACGGGAGAGATCGAGGGAGTCCTTGAACGGCGCCTCCTCGCGGGCCTTCACGATCCGCTCGGCGACCTCCTTGCCGATGCCGCGTACGGAGTCCAGACCCAGCCGCACCGCGAAGCCGCCATCACGCCGGTGCTCCGGGGTGGGGTCGGGGGTGCCGGGCACCCACTCGGTCTGCTCCCCGTCGACCAGGCACTCCGCCCGCCCGGTGGCCTCGACGACCTCGGTCTCCGGATCGAGAGGCTCCAGATCGGCCGTCGCTTGGCTCAGGACCAGATCGGGGCGGCGTACGTCCACACCGTGGCGGCGGGCGTCCTGGGTCAGCGACTGCGGTGAGTAGAAGCCCATCGGCTGGGCCCGGAGCAGGCCGGCCAGGAACGCGGCCGGGTAGTGGAGCTTGAACCACGACGAGGCGTAGACGAGCTTGGCGAAGCTCAGCGCATGGGACTCGGCGAAGCCGAAGTTCGCGAAGGAGAGGATCTGGGTGTAGACCGCCTTGGCGGTCTGCTCGGTCATGCCCTTGGCGCGCATGCCGCGGTAGAGCTTCTCCTTGAGCGAGTCGATGCGCTCGACGCCGCGCTTGGAGCCCATCGCCCGACGCAGCAGGTCGGCATCGTCGTGCGAGAAGTCGCCGAGCACCCGACCCATCTCCATGAGCTGCTCCTGGAACAGCGGCACCCCGCGGGTACGCTCCAGCACCGGGATCAGCAGCTCGTGGGCATAGCTGGCCTCCTCCTGTCCGGTGGCCCGGCGTACGTAGGGGTGGACCGCCCCACCCTGCACCGGCCCCGGCCGGATGAGAGCGATCTCGATGGCCAGGTCGTAGAAGCACCGCGGCTGCAGCCGCGGCAGGGTGCCGATCTGCGCGCGCGACTCGACCTGGAAGACCCCGATCGAGTCGGCCCGGCAGAGCATGTCGTAGACCGCCGACTCCTCCTTCGGGATGGTCGCCAGGGTCCACTGCTCGTCCAGGTGCGAGGCCGCCAACCCCATCATGTGATCGAGCGCCGCCAGCATCCCGAGCCCGAGCAGGTCGAACTTCACCAGCCCCATGTATTCGGCGGCGTCCTTGTCCCATTGGATCACGGTGCGCTTCTCCATGCGGGCGCGCTCGATGGGCACCACCTCGCCGATCGGCTCCTCGGTCAGCACCATCCCGCCGGAGTGGATGCCGAGATGGCGCGGAGCTCCGTGGATCTCCTCGGCCAGCGCGAGGACCGGAGCAGGGATGCCCACGTCGTCCGGCGCCTCGACGCGGGAGTAGCCGAGATGCTTGGACCAGGCGTCCTGCTGGCCGGGGCTGTGTCCGAGCGCCTTGGCCGCGTCCCGGACCGCCATCTTCGGCCGGTAGCCGACGATGTTCGCGACCTGCGCGGCATTGCGCCGGCCGTAGGTGTCGTAGACCCACTGGATCACCTTCTCCCGCTTGTCGGAGTCGAAGTCGACGTCGATGTCGGGCTCCTCCTCCCGATGCTCGGAGATGAACCGCTCGAACGGCAGCCGGTAGAAGACGGGGTCGATCGCGGTGATCCCGAGCGCGTAGCAGACCGCGGACGCGGCCGCCGATCCTCGCCCCTGGCAGAGGATCTTCTCCTTCCGCGCGAACGCCACGATGTCGTGCACGATCACGAAGTAGCCCGCGAAGTCCTTGCGCTCGATGACGTCGAGCTCATGCTCCACGCGCTCGCGGGCCTCCTCGACGAACTCCGGGTCAGTGGCGTACGCCTCCGCATAGCGCTCCGCGAAACCCTCCTCGGTCAGGTGGCGCAGCCAGCTCGCCGCGGTCTCGCCCTCGGGGATCCCGCGCTTGGGCAGCTTCGGGGTGGCCTTGCGCAGGTCGAAGGCGCACTCCTCGGCGATCTCGACGCTGCGTGCCACCGCGCCCGGGTAGCGCCGGAAGAGGTGTTGCATCTCCTCCCCCGACCTGACGTACGCCGCAGGCCCGGCCGGGAGCCAGCCGGCGATGTCGCTCAGGGTGCGCCGCGCGCGGACCGCCGCGAGCGCGTCTGCCACCCGGTGCCGGTCGGGCGTGGCGTAGTGGACGTTGTTGGTGGCGACCGTGGGCAGTCCGACCTCCCGGGCGATGCCGGCGAGCAGGTCGTTGTCGTAGGAGTCGGTCGGGTGCCCGCGGTCGGTGAGCTCGACGACGACGTTGGCTGTTCCGAACCGGTCGGTGAGCTCGCGCAGCGCCCGGGTCGCGGCGATCGGCCCGCTGCTGGTGAGCGCCTGACGTACGGTGCCCTTGCGGCACCCGGTCAGGATCAGCCAGCTTCCGGCGCGGGCCCGGTCGGCGAGCTCGTCGAGGTCATAGGTCGGCCGCCCCTTCTCGTCCCCGCGCAGCTGCGCCTCGGTGATCGCACCGGCCAGCTGCCGGTAGCCCTCGACGCCCCTGACGAGCACCAGCAGATGGCTGCCCTCGGGGTCGGCGACCCCGTTCTGCGGCTTGCTCAGGTCCAACGACAGCTCGGCGCCGTAGACGGTCCGCAACCGGTCGCCCTCGCCGGGAGGGGCCAGCTTCTGTGCCGCCTCGGCGAAAGCCGGCGCCCCGTAGAAACCGTCATGATCGGTGATCGCGATCCCATGCAGCCCCTGCCGGATCGCCTCGGCGACCAGAGCCGAGGGTGAGCTGGCGCCGTCGAGGAAGGAGAAGTCGGAGTGGGCGTGGAGCTCGGCGTACGGCACCACCGGGCCCTCCGGCCCGCGCACCTCCCCCTCAGGAAGCCGCTTCTTGCGCCGGGAGATCGGCGCGTCTCCGTAGGGATCAGCAGGCGGGCGGCCCGAGAGCCGTCGCTCCAGCTCCTTCCAGGGGATCTCGGGGTTGTTCCAGCCCATCAGGCACCTCGGACCTCCATCAAGGTATGCAGCCGAAAGCTCACATCCCCGGCGGAGTTCCGCGCGGGATGTGATCGTTCATCTGCATACCTTGATGAAGGAACACACAGCCGCTCAGTCATAGGACGCCTCCGTGAGCCAGTGGTCGGTGTCGAAGGTGGCCAGCCAGGCGCGGCCGTCGACCCCGACGAGCTGGAAACGGGCGACCCGCCGCCCGCCGCCGGGCTCCCACCACGCCTCGGTGACCGGCCAGGGACCGGCCCAGGAGGCGATCCGCTGCCACGGTTGGCCGGCTGCGGGCCGGTAGCGGGCGGGGTCGGCGGAGACGCCGCCGCGCGGGAGCACCAGCACCTGCCGACCGGCCTGGTCGCAGACCTCCGCCGGCCACGGGTCGGCCAGGACCCGAGCCGGAGCCGGCGGCGGGATCGACCCCGGCCATGGCAGCCCGCGGTCGCGGAGGGTGCTGGGGCGGTCACCCCAGGGGACGTACGCCTGCCGGTCGCTCGGGCTCCGGCCACCCTGGAGCACCGGGGCGACGACGGCCTCATGACCGAGCAGCCCCTGCACCCGGGCGATACCACGATCGACGCGCTCGTTCGTGCCACCCCAGAGGCCGTCGGCGTGGACCGCCTCGGAGACGGCGACCTCGGGGACGAACCGGGCCTCGGTCACCGCTCCCCCGCCCCTGCGCGCGACCCCGGCCAGCTGCCAATGCAGCCGGTCGATGAGATCGACCGAGGAGAACCATCGCGGATGCGCCCAGGTGCGTACGGAGTCCGAGACGTCCTCCATCCCGACCTCGATCCGCACCTCGGTGCAGACCTCCTGTCGAGCCGCCAGGCCCTTCACGAAACCCTCCGCCGCCTGCCGGGCCGAGAAGCAGACCGCCTCGGCGGAGTCGAGCGGCGGCTCGAAGACCACCTCGGTGGTGAGCTCCGGCGGTGGCGTACGCCCGGTCACCGGCCGCGCTCCCTCGCCGTGGATCACCCGACGGACCCAAGCCGCCTGCGCACCGAAGCGCGCCTTGACGTCGGCGCCGGGCAGGTCGGCGAGGCCGCCGAGCGTGGTCAGGCCGAGTCGCTGCAGCAGGCTGACCGCGTCCGCGTCCTCGAGGACGTGGACCGGCAGCGCACGCAGGAACTCGGTGGAGCCGCCATCTGCCGGGACGGCGTACGTCTCCTGCACCCCGGCGCTGCGCGCGGCCTGCTCGGCGGTGAAGAGCTCGTCGGCGATGCCGATCCGTACGTCCCAGATCCCGAACCCGACCACGCACTCGGCGATCGCCGCGCCGGCCTCGACCTCGCCGCCGTAGAAGCGTGCCGGTGAGCGCAGCGCGACCAGCCCGGGACGCAGCGGCATGACACCGGGACGCAGCTCCTCCAGGCGCACCAACACCTCCTCGAACACCCGCGCGTCGCGGGCGTCGTCGGCGGCGAGCACCTGCACCTCCGGGCAGCGCGACTGCGCGTCGCGGCGGCGCATCCCCCGCTTGATCCCGAACTCCCGCGCCGCCTGGTTGTAGGCCTGAACCCGGTTCTGCGCGAAGACGGCAGCCGGAAGGTGCCGCGGCAAGCCGGCCTCACTCAGCGCCGCGGCGACCGGCCAGTCGGCGCACCAGACCACCAGCGTACGGCTCATGCGGTCACCTGTTTTCGCAGTTCAGAGACGGGTTCGAGGACCCGCCGCATGCCGCCGTCCTCGGCCGGGAACCAGAGCGCCGTACGCCGCGGCGGAGCCGTCCCGCGCACCGCCTCGACCACCATCCTTCTCGCCCGGAGATGGCCGTCGCCGTTGCCCAGCCCGACCCAGCGCGGCTCGGTCGCCCGGAGGCGTACGTCTGCTCTCGGCCACTCCCCCAGCGCGACCAGCGCGGCGCCGCGGGTGCGCAGCCTGGCGCCGATCTTCTCGGCGACGCCCGGGGTCACCCGGCCGGTCGGCCGGACCAACACCAGCGTGACCACGTCGATCAGCGCCGCGGTCGCCTCCAGCCAGGAGTCCTTGGGCCGCGGCACCAGGATGGTGCGCTCCAGGTCGACCCCGGCCTCTGCAGCCGCCTCGGCACCGAAGTCCTCCACCCCGACGACGGCGGTCCACTCCCCCGCCCCCGACGGCCCGGCCAGCAGCAGCATCGCCAGCGAGAGCGAGTCGGCCGCATACGTCCCACCGGCCCGAAGCTGCACGACCCCACCGAGCGCCTCGTGCGTGGCCAGCTCCGCGCCGATGCCCGGCTTCTGCTCCAGCCGTCGCACCTTCGACCGAAGCTGCTCGATCTGAGCCAGCTTCTGGTGTCGTTCGATCCCCGCTACCACTCCCACTCAACGAGTATCGAACATTTGTTCGAACAGAGCAACCTGCCCGCCAGTCTTACACCCTGCCGAGGGCTCCCAGGTCTCACTAGACTTCGCGCCGCGGCAACCCATCCCCTGTGGCGTCCGTACATCGCCTCAGCCAATGCCCAACGCCAAGGTCAGCGAGTCGCCTTTCGCCAGACCGGCCCAGGCCCGCTCAGCGAGCACAGTTCGGAGTGGGCATCGGACTTCGAGAAGCTTCACAACGTCATTGAGCCCGCCCTCGGCAACCTCATGATCGACCTGCAGCACATCGGTTCGACCGCGATCCCTGAGATGCCAGCCAAACCGGTGATCGACATCGACCTCACCGTGCCCGACGTGACGGACGAGCCGACTTGGCTACCGCCGTTAGAGGCGGCTGGCTTCCGACTCATCTTCCGCGACGCCATCGCGGGCGACAAGCACCGACAACTGACGTACGCCGCCCTCTCCCGGTAGAGTTGTTCCCGAAGACCCCGGAACGATCACTGGCTACGGCCACATCGCCGGGGTTTCGCCTTTGCTGAGGCTATGTATGCGAGGCCGCATCATCACGAGACACACCGCGGGTCACCGTAAGTAAACTCCGCCCATGGTCATCGTCAGCGCGATCGAACGCAACGTGTACGCCTCACATATGTCGATCTTTCTGGCTGACATGGATGAGTCGGACGGACAACGACTACGACTGGGGCGACGACGCCATCGATCTCCAGCGAGTCTGCCCAGGCGAAGCACCGTACGAACTCCAGATCGCTGTCGCACGTTACGACGTCGTTCCCGTGCGACTGCAGGTCGTCAGTCTGCGTCCAGAGCCCGATCTCGCGGCGAGCCACATCGTCGAGAGCGACCTGCTGATTCCACCAGGCAACCTCACGCTCCACGGCGTGGATGACACTCCCGTGAGCGAACCCACGTTCCGAGTGAGCCCGGGAAGATATCGCGTTCGGATCACCTACCTACCCCGACCCGACCCCCTACCCCAGTCGAACCCAGAAGAGCCTGGCGATCACTACGACTATGTGATCGATCTGTGGCCATCCGGCCAACCTGCAGCCGCCGAAACCCTTGTCCAAGGGCCACGGGTATGGGCAGGCTGACGAGAATTTGTCCCCAACAACGGAGCAAGGTCGAGGCGTCACTCCCGTTGGCCGAGACGTCACTTACGTCGGCCGAGCCTGGACGGCGGTTGCGGGACACCGGCAGACGCGTACGTTCAAGCCGCCGTCCAACGAGTG